>DATJMH010000046.1:0-7950 GCA_035508815.1 Saccharimonadales bacterium (SeqCode) | reverse complement strand
GCTCGATTCCTGCGGCTGCAGCGATGAAGCCGAAAGTGCTGTACGGGTTGTAGGAAGCCATCGGGTCGTATGAAAGACCGTTCTTCTCCCTCACCTCCTCGAAGAGCTTGTCCGAAAGATACCTCTCTACCACATTCAATGAGAGAAACTCGTCAAGGTCGCTGCTTTTGTACTCACCGCACATAAAGCCTATTCCTATTCTTGTCTGCTTTATCCCCCTTCTCGCGATTGTTATCACCTTGTGTTCCTGCCTCTCTCTCGCAATCTTCCTCTTCGGTTTCCTGTATTCCTTTCCTTTCATCCCGAAGTACTTGTTTGCGATGCCAAATGCCTTCTCGCTGCTGACTCCTCCGTATATGGAAAGCACGCTGTTCTTCGGGGTGTAATAGGAGTCGTATATGTCAAGCAGATCCTTCCTTTTCACGTTCCTTATGGTCTTTTCATCGTCACCGCCGACCGACATCCTGGCAGGATGCCTCCTGTAGAGCGCTCTTGGGATATAATCGGATATCATGTACCTCGGGTTGTCGTGGTGTATCATGTTCTCGTTTATTATGGGCCCGCGCTCAAGCTCCATTTCCTTGGCAGGGAGAGTGGAGTTCCTTACCATGTCCGAGAGCAGTTCCATGGCCTTCTCAAAGTACCCTTTGTAGACCTGCATGAAATAGGCAGTCGTCTCGTGGTCTGTGAACGCGTTGTTCTGTATCCCGAGCTCCTTCATCTGGTCGTCGAGCTGCTTCCAGGTTCTCTTCTTGGTGCCCTTGAACATCATGTGCTCCAGGAAGTGCGCCGCGCCGTTGACCCTTGGCTTCTCGTCTATCGAGCCGAACCTCACGCCGAAGCAGATAGCGACTGTCTCGAGCTGCGGGAAGGAATAGGTTGAGACTTTCAATCCGTTGCCGAGGTTTTTGCTTAAGGTATGCATCTAATCATCAAAAAATCAATTATATCAAGTATGACAAATTATATATATTATAAAAGGACCAAGTCAGTCTAGATAAAATGGCCCACACATTTTCCTTATACAGTCGCGCTATAGACGAACAAACAGCTGCCTATGCTGCTTTGAGGAGAGGAAACATTAGGCTTGCAGTCGATCTTTTCAAAGAAGTTGCTAAATTGACAGGAGTGATAGTTAAACTTGAGGAAGCTAATCACGAAGAATTAACTTCCATAGAATTAACTAAAAACATCTCTATACTCAGTAGTCGTAAAGCAGAGATCCTATCTATAGCTGAGAATCCGAATAGGGCAACAGACGAAGATTTAAGGATCTGGAACCAACTATTTCCAACTCAACCTTTTGAAGAAATATCAACAAAGACGCAAAATCTCAAAAATGCAGAATTAAGGAGAATGGCTAGAGCAATATATCCGAAGGACCTATTTAAGCAAATATGTTTTGTAAGAGGAATACATCCAGACTCGCTGAAGATTGTTCCATTAAGACGATAAAAATAGCCAAGTCCAAACCAAATACTTGTAGGTGTGCTTAAGGCCAGCCGGCTCCTTTCAGAGCGAAGCTAGCCTTAAGCTGATGGAAGACGAAAAAGCTGCTGCCTTTTCATGGGATTCAGCCGAAGAGACTTGCAAGTCCTCCTGCTGCTTCCTCCTCGCTCATCTTCTCTTCTGCCTTCTCCTCCTTCTTCGCTGCGGCTGGCGCTGCGCCCGCGGCTGCCGGAGCTGCTACCTGAACGCTCTGCGCGTTCTTGATAACATCCTTGATGTTGACTCCATGCAGCGACTTCGCTACAGACTTCGCCATGGCCTCATCCGGGCTCATGCCTGCGGCCTTGACTACTTCCTCAAGGCTCTTCTCGTTTATTTCCTTTCCTGCTGCGTCCAGAAGGAGGGCAGCGTAGATATACTCCATATTTTTACACCTAGCGTGATTTGTGACATTATTCCTCTTTCTTCACCAATGCATTGACTCCCGTGGCCTGCGCCGAGGCTATTCCGAGAAGCTTCTCTATTATCCCCTTCTCGTATATCTTGGCGTCGACTCCCAGGGCCACGGCCTCGTTGACTGCCTTGCTTATGAACATCGTTGCATTGTAAGGCGTGACGAACTTGATTGCTACCGTGAGCGCGTTGGCCTTCGCGAAGTCAGTGGCCAGCTCTCCCAGGACAACCTCCTGGTTTATCCTCAGGACATTTTCATTGTAAAGGAGGTGCTCCTGCATGGCCGCGCTAAGCCTTCCCTTGGCCTCGAAGGGCATCACGTCAAGCATCTTGAGCGCCTTGGCTATCGGCGTTGTTATCTTGGCGCCCTTCGCCACCAGAACCTTGCTCTTGGAGATGACAACCTTTCCCTTGTCTATCTTGACGTCTATCCCTGCGGTCTTGAGGTCGGTGACCGCCTGCCCCGGCAGGATGCTCGTCTCCCCGGCCTCTATGTTTATGTCCGCAGGGGAGATCTGGTTCGGCTTTGCGCCCAGTTTTATCGGGTTTGAGCTGACTTTGTTGTAAAGATCCACGGGGTCGTCGTTTGAGAGTATGAGCGCGACGTTTCCCGTTATGCTGGGCTCGAGCTTCTTGAGGTTCTCGTTGCCCTCGAGTATCTTGAATATCAGGTTCTTCCTTGCTATTATGAACTTGCTCTCCGGCTTCATCCTGTTCCTTATCTTCTGGACCAGCCTGTCGGGTATGGCCTCGATCGGCATGACTCCAACGGTCTTGTAGTGCTTGAGCTCGGCCCTTGCCTTCTTTACAAACTCTATTTTTTCCTTCTTGAGCATTTTCGCACCTAGATGAACTTCATCGGCTTTGACATGGTCAGCTTGACGTACACTGATTTTATGTTGTTCTGGCCAACCTTCGCACCTACGGCCCTGACTATCTCGCTTACGTTCTCGTATATCTTGGAGGGCTCCATGTCCTCGGTGCCCACTATTGAATGGACCGTGGGCAGGTACTTGCCCTTGCTTTTAATTGAAACGGACCGGCTGAGCTCCTTGACTACAGTCTCGATCTTCGTGTTTGGCATGACCGGCTTCGGCATCCTGTTCCTGGGCCCCAGGAACTGCCCAAGGTACCTAGCTATAAGCGGCATTGCGCTTGCCTGGGCCACCAGGTCAAAACTGAGAAGCGCCTGCATCCTCTTGGCGTCCTTCGAGACTCCCTCGAGCTCCGCGGGATCTATGACCTGTATGTTGTTGCTCCTTGCGCCCTCAACAAGGCTCTTGTCGTTCGCGAAGAGCGCTATGCCCTTGACCTTTCCCTTTCCGTTCGGAAGCGGCACCTCGAGGTTGAGCCTGTTGTCCTGCTTCGAGAAGTCTATATCCTTGAAGTTTATGGCTACCTCTACCGTCTGCTTGAACTTCCTCTGGCCCTTGTTCTCGGCCAGGAACTTTGTGAACTCCTCTAGACTTGCTGGCATGGTGATCCCTCCTGCAATGTGCAGTCCTTGCGGGAAAATAAGCAACTTAATGCCTGTGTTTATATTTGCATCACAATATTTATATAACCATATTCAAAGTGATGGCATGGCAAAGACGGTGATGGCATTCGGCTCGTTCGACATACTGCATCCGGGTCACATTCTTTACCTGCAGAAGGCGAAGCGCCTGGGAGACAGGCTCATAGTGGTGGTAGCGAGGGACAGGAGCATTGAGATGTTCAAGAAGAAAAGACCCGTATTCAGCGAGAGGGAGAGGGCTGCGATGGTCGGCTCGCTTGCTGTCGTTGACAGGGCGGTCCTGGGCAACAACCTGAGCGGCCCTGAAGGCAGACTCAAGATAATCAGGAAGTACAGGCCCGACGTGATAGCCTTCGGCTACGACCAGAGGATAGACCAGAAGGAAGTGGGGAAGTGGCTGAAAAGCAACGGGATAAAGGCCAGGATAGTCAGGATAAAGTCCGTTGCCGACGAGAGGCGGTACAAGAGCTCGGCGATACGCAGGAAAATAATGCAGTGACCCACAGATACTACTAAAACCCTATGCCCCTGCCGGGAAAACCCTTATAAGAATGATTATGCATAAGGTAAGCAATAGATATACATGGCAAGCTTATTTCCGGCTAACGTGGGGATGAGTCACGTGCGGGGGATCGTGAAGATAATAAAGGAGAACAACGGCAAAATCTCCATATCCCAGCTTGCGGAGGAGGCCGAGGAGGACGTCGACGACCTGCTCCCGCTGCTGGAGGCCTCGAAACTACTCGGATTCATAGTGATAACAAAATCGGACGCGAAGATAACGCCCAAGGGCGAGAAGCTCGCCTCAGGCGCATACACCAGGACCATAATCAGGGAGAGCCTCACCAAGATAGAGCCGTTCAAGAGCACCATCAAGGCGCTCTCGGAAGGCAGCAAGACGACCGTAGAACTCTTCGAATACCTCAGCGCCAACAGCGTATTCCCCCAGGACGGGGAGCACTCAAGCGAGAGCCTGCTGAAGATGCTGCTGACATGGGGCGTAAGGTCCAAGCTCCTGAGCTACGACCAGGAAACCGAGACTTGGACATTAATCTCGTAGCCTACTTGGCAAGCGTCGCGTAGACGAAGTCCATCATGTCGAGGAACTCCTTGCTCCTCTTGTTCCTCGGCCTCTTCAGGTTGATGTACTTAACAGCGGCCACCTTTGACGGCCTCTTCGACAATATGACAATCTTGTCCGATAGTTCCACGGCCTCCTCCACGTTGTGCGTCACCATTATGACGGAGTTGACGGGCAGGTTCTTGTTCTTCAGATGATAAAGTATATCGCTCCTGAGTGTCTCGGCGGTGAGCTCGTCAAGCGAGCTGAAAGGCTCGTCCATGAGCAGCACCTTCGGGTCAGAGACGAGCGCCCTGGCTATTCCAACTCTCTGCTTCATCCCCCCGCTCAGAACGTTGGGGTAAGAGTGCTCGAAGCCGCTCAGCCCAAGGTTGTCCAGGGTGGCAACCGCCTTCTTGTTCTTCTCGTTATCGCTCAGCCTCATCATCGAGCATCCCAGCTTGACGTTCTCTATGTTCGTCAGCCATGGAAGAAGCGCGAAGTCCTGGAAGACGAACGAGATGCCCTTGGAGGTGCCCTCTATCTTCTTGCCCAGGTAGAGTATCTTGCCCCCCGTCGGCCTTATCAGCCCCGCGATTATCCTGAGCAGGGTGCTCTTTCCGCAGCCGCTCGGCCCTATGATCGAGACGAACTCGTCCTTCATCGCCTCAAATGAAACGCCCCCTATTATGTTCGCGTCAAGCCCGAATGAGAAGGAAATGTCTTTGGCCTCTATCATCTTCATAAGGATCAACCGTATGTGCTTGAGACGTTCCTATAGAGTCTCTTCCATACAAAGGTATTTATTATAAGTATCATGACCGTCAGGTTGACGAGCGCGATCAGCATGAGCGTCAGGTTGTTCCCCGCAAGGGCGAGGTCCAGGAGCTTTCCTATCCCCGTGCCGACCTGCGAGACGTTGCTCCCGAAGGCGAAATACTCGGCCACTATGGATGCGTTCCACTCCGCGGCTATCGCGGTTATCGCGCCTGTTATTATGCCGGGTATGATGGCCTTGAGGTATATCTTCTTCCACGCCCCGGCTCCCCTGACGCCGAAGATCTTCTTGACCTCGAATATCTCAGGGTTGAGCGTCTTGGCCATGTTCATGGTGCTGAATACTATGTACCATATGCTGCTCAGCACGAAGACAACGAATGCCACTATCTCCCCGTAGTTGGGGTAGCCCTTGAGCCCGTTCGCTATCGCCGGCAGGAGTATCGTCGCGGGTATTGACGCAAGTATCTGGAAGAGCAGGAGGTACTTGGAGCTGTGCCTTGTGATGAATATCAGGTAGACGCACACGGGTATGCCTATGGCAAGCGAGACCGCGAACGCTATCCAGACACGCGCGAACGAGAAGACAAGCGCATGCAAGACCGTAAGCTCGTAGCCTATCAGGTACGTGTTCGTGGCTACGAGATAAACTGCAAGCAACACGACCGCCGCAGGGACCAGGTACCTGGCGAACTTCCATAGACCTGTCCCCTTGTATTCCTCATCCGCCCATCCCTTCTGCCTGCCTGCGCCGCCTCCTCCCGCCAGCCTGCTGCCGATCTTGACCAATTGCTGCGAGCCCAGCCTCTTCATTATCCTGGTGCCGAGCTCGCTCATCTCGCGCACGTAGGACATCCTCTTTACCTCCAGGGTTTTCTGCTGGACATGCTTGTTGTACCTGGTGACGTAGTCCTCCAGCGGCCTGAAGAACAGGAAGCGGGTCGCGACCACGAAGATTATGAAGATGGCGAGGCCGATCAGGTAGGCGAGCGTGTTTCCTGAGGCGGCGAGCGAGGCTATGGCCGCGCCTATGCCGTGCTGCACCCTGTAGCTGCTGCTGCCCGTTGAGAATATCTCGCTGGTGACCAGGTAGAAGAGGCCTATCGACCACGACAGTATGGACTGCTCGACGACGCGCGGCAGCGTGGCCGGTATGTATAACTTGCGCAGCCTATCCAGTCTGCTGAGCTGGTAGAGCCTGGACAGCTCCGTGTATTCCTTCGGGAGGACCTTTATCGATTCGTAGACGCCGAAGATGATGTTCCAGATCATGCTAGTTATTATGAGGAAGATCACCGCTGCGTTTATGCCTGCATAGCCGGGTATGGTCGCCACCACCACCAATATCACGAAAGGGAAGAAGGCGAGTATGGGCAGCGTCTGGAGGACGTCGACGACAGGCAGTATTATCTTCTCCGCAGTCCTGTGCGTCGCGGCGTAGATCCCGACACCTATGCTGACGACTACTGATATGCCGAGGGCGATAAACATTCTGACCCAAGAGAAGGAGGTATCAACCACCAAGGTTGCAATAAGCCCCATGAGGCTTATGGAATCCATGGTAAGGAAGGGGCTTTAAACGCATTTATACTTTTGGGATTCGAGGGTCCGCGGCCCCCTCCAGGGCCGGGCCGATATAATTTATATATCAGTAAAATTCAATGAATTGCGGTACAATGACCTTCAATCCCAAGGCAAGAATGCAGGAGACTGCGAATGTAGCGAGCTGCCTGGCCTCAATGGCATTCAACAGGCCCTTCGTAATACTGGTCAGGGATCCGGAGTTCGAAATGCCGCTCAGAAATTCCGGGCTGGAAATCAGGCAAGGCCTTGAGCTTCCCCAGGGATTCAATGCGTACGCGTTCAAAAAGGAAAAGAGACTTGACATAAAACGCACAACCATGAGGGACGGAGAGCCAATGATATTCCCCCTTCACATGTTCCAGAAAAAACCAGGCGCGTATGCTACAGTTTACGTTAAGTTCATACTTGATGATAAAAGACTCGAAGATACGCTGCGTGCGCTTGCAGGGCTCCTCAGGGGGAACAAGGAACCCAAGTCAGAGGATCTGTCAAGCCTCGGGATGCAGCAAATACTGGTCCAGCACGCCCTATATCCACAGGTATCCATGAACACACGATGATATCTCTTTTTATTCCTGACTGCCTTATAAAATAGGATATGATGCCTAAGCTCAACAGGAAGAAACCAGCAGCCAAGCCGAAAACCGGCAAAGGAACGGGCAAGGCAGGTCCCTCCGCAAAGAAGACGGAGAAGAGACAACCTCAAAAGGCGCCAAAGCAGAGGGAGTACGCGCCGAAGGACCTTGAGGACGTGCTCATAGGCGAGCTGCTTTCTGGGAAGGAGCAGCACATGGAACCAAGGCTTTTCCTCCAGGGCCTGCTCTACAATTCCACCGAATCGATGAGGCAGCTCTCGTACAACTACGGCTTCTCCATAGGCAAGAACCTCTACTCCAGGACGTCGAAGGAAAGCATAGCGCCGCTGCTCGGGGTGCTGGAGAGCGCTGGCATAGGGCGGATGCTCTACATGCCTGTTATAGACACTGCCATAATAAAGAGCTCAACCCGGACCCCCCAGGAGATCGAGGCGAAGAACAACCTACACTCGTATGAGGCGGGGCTGATATCCGGCTACCTATCGGCGCACTCGTCCAACATGATAATAACGCTA
>DATJMH010000045.1:0-11749 GCA_035508815.1 Saccharimonadales bacterium (SeqCode) | reverse complement strand
GACATGGGAAGCTTGGGGCGGCTGGTGTTATCCGGGGTGTCTCCTACCTTTGATTTTTTAATGGAAAGAATAGCAAAGTGGTCCGATGAAGAGAGATCTTAGCAGGAGGATACTTCTCAGATTCTCCAATTACAGTGTATTTACTTTCAGGGATCTGAGATTGCAGTTTAAAGACGAGGTAACGGAGGCCAATCTGCTTAGAATACTATCGTATCTCAAGAAATCTGGGAGGATTTATGGGGTAAGAAAGGGAATTTATACTACTAAGAAGGACAGTATGGTCTCGGGATTTGCATTCAAGCCGTTTTATTACGGCATGGCATCCGCGCTTACCATAAGGGAGCTTTGGGACCAGAATTCGAGGCCTGAGATAATAACGACAAGACACGTCAGGGCTTCCGAGATGAAGATCTTCGGCGAAGAAGGTAACAGGATATTCGTCCACCATATTCCTATGAAGTACTTTTTCGGGTTTGATATGTTAGAGTATGGTAAGATCAAAGTGCCTGTCTCGGATCCGGAGAAAACGCTCATAGATCTCTTCTACTACAAAACAAGGCTGTCAATAAAAAACTACGGTGGACTGCTAAAGAAGATTGATATCGAAAGACTAATGGAATATTTGAGGCGCTATGATAAGCACACTAAAACGACAGTATTGAACTTTATTAAAAGATTCAAACAGCCTGCAGAAGCAGGCAAGCTTGACAATCCATACTAAGCGGGCCTCCAGCCCGTCTATGCCAACCGGGACACCAAGATCTTCAGTCAGCTACAACGGCACTTCCTAAGTGAGATCAGGGACCTGCGGGAGATGCGCAAACCTTAAATATTTATTCTGCGGCATATTTAGTGAACAGCCATTTGGCTGTTTGCTCGGCAGCGTCGGGATTCGAACCCGAAAATCCTTGTCGGAATCTCGCTTTTGAGGCGAGAGGGGTACCAATTACCTTTGTACGCTGCCTTTGAGCCATTTTTGTGCTGGCTGAGACGGAGGTTTTGGCCAGTATCTTATACTGGATTACAATTTTATATACTTTGCTATAAGTTTTATACTTGCGGCCTTATTTTCGGCAGAGGAGGATGTTTGCTGCCCCTGTATGGGGCTGTACTTAATTATTATATCCTTGCGCCCAGAATAATCTGAAATGATGCCATGAGGAATGACTTTTCCGACACAACCATAATACTGCCCACGCTGAACGAGATAGGCAACATAAGGAAGATCGTGGGCATGCTCACCGGGCGCTACAGGAACGTTAGGATAGTCATAGTGGACGACGGCTCGACTGACGGCACCATTGAGGCCGCGAGGGCCATGGGAAGGAGGAACAGGAGAATCCGATTGCTTGACAGGAGCGGGAGGAGGCTGCATGCCCACACTGTCAGCGTCGTTGATGGCGCGCTACTCGCGGACACGCCCAAGACGGTGGTCATGGACGCTGACCTCCAGCACCCTGTGGAGAAGGTAGGCGAGCTGGCAGGGGCGCTTGACGACCACGACCTTGCGATAGGCGTGAGGGTCGTGGTGAATGACTGGGGCGTCACCCGCAGGGTGGTCTCGATGGCGGCTGGCAACCTGGCGGCCCTGGTCTTCAGGCTGAGGGGCAAGCCTACCTGCAGGGACATGATGTCAGGGCTGTTCGCCATAAGGACCTCGGTGTTCAAGGGGATGATAAAGGGCAACAGGAAGGGCTTCCAGATGCCCGGCTGCAAGATACTCCTTGACATACTCAAGATGTGCGGCAGAGACGCAAGTATCGTCGAGGTGGAATACTCCACCTTCCATGACAGGGAGAGCGGCGACTCCAAGCTCAACGCCAGGAGGATGCTCTACACCCTGGAGGACATCTTCAGGTGACTACGGACCGCATCATAGGATCTCGGCTTCACCAAGGTCGCCGAAATCCGAATCCTTGGTAAGTATCTTGAGGTCGTACAACCTTCCGGTTGCCAGGACAAAGGAATCTGGCATACCCATTTAAGAGAGTTTGCCTTCTACGAGACTTTGATGACTATTGTCAGAGGGGCAGGGGTTGAATTAGGGTTACACCTAAATTGTTTTAGATTTTAACTACGAATTAACTTTAGATTTAATGCCAAAGATAAAATATCTTGCTCCAGAAGAAGTCAAGCAAATAAACACAGAATTAGGATGCAAAGGTATGATAAGCGAAGGAAATCTCTCCTTTGTTCTTGATGAGATAAGAGATTTACATGAATCACTCGAAAGAAAGGCCATAGTACTGCTTTACAAACTTATACAGTCTCATCCCTTTCTAGATGGTAACAAGAGGACCGCATTCCTAACCATGATAGAGTTTCTGCATAGGAATGGAAAGGATATCAAATACAGCAAGATGCTTGACTATCTCAACAGAAGATTATTATATGATATTGCCGATAATAAGATAGTATTGGAAGATGTCGAAAACATATTCGAGGAAGTGATAAGATGAAGAAGACGTTTAAAGAAAGAATACACAAACTCATGGATGAGTGGAAGCCTTTGCTTGATTATCTTGAACAGGAGGACGTACGTAGAGCACATAGGATAAAAGTAAAGACTAGTTCTAAGCAGTTAGCCAAAGCTTGAGCCAGAAGCGCCAGATTCAGGCGTACATCGACTGGTCCCCGCCGGGCGGCGGAGGGGCGCTTGCCGCGGCTGCGTCGGGATGGTCCTTGAGCTTCTTGATCATCTCCTTTATCCTTGCCTCGACCAGCGCGGCCTCCTTGTGGAGCTCGCTCAGGTCTATCTCTATCTCGAGGAGCTTGTTAAGCCCCGTTATGGCGAGCTCGGCGTACTTTGGGTCGACCAGCTGCGGGTTGACCTCCACCAGGATGTCCATGGTCGGGATGCCGTATTCCCTTGAATAGGTAAGCAGGGAGGCGCTCACCCCGGCTATGAGGCCGTCCTGTATGGGCAGGATGCCCAGCTTCGCTGCCGACTTCGAGACGCTCGGCTCGGACGAGACAACGTAGATCTTGGTTGAGGGCTTCTGCGAGGGAAGGCCGCCTACCGAGACTATCCTCGATATGCCGTACTTCCTTGCGAACGAGAGCATCTCCTGCGAGAGCTGGTAGATAAGCTGGGCGGGTATGGCGAACTCCGCCATGAATAGTATGAGCTTCATCTCCTCGCTCTTGTAGATCCTTGCCGGGAACATGGGCACAGCCCCGTGTATTGCGGATATGGGAGGGAAGTAGTCGCTCTCTATCCTCCCTATGTCCTCCATCTTGAGCTTCTCTATTATGTAGCTGCCCGCCATTGCGCCGACAAGGCCGACGCCCGGGAAGGCCTCGAGCAGGGTGTATCCCTTGAGGTTCTGGTCACCGTCCATCTTTATCTGGATCATCGAATCAACAGGTATAGCAGAAACTCTGTCTATTTATTCTTTTCTGGGGAGCTCTGCGACTGGCTTCCAGTCTTGCTGTCGGTTGTATTTTGCTCTCGTAAATACGACGATAAATATAAAAGGGTATCTATCCTTGTTGTTATCGGTGAATTGAATGGCAGAAAGAGTTACAAGCGAAAAAGTCTCGAGGCAGGACGGATACCTGTACTACCTTGGGAAGGACGGATACGTCTGGAAGACGCCTATGAAGAACAACCCTCGCGGAAGGAAGTCGAAGGAAGGGAGCGAGAAGGTTAAGAGAGCCGACGGATACCTCTACTTCATAGACAAGAGCGGATACGTCGCAAGGACAAAGATGAACAGGAAGGGAAGAATGAGCAGGAGGAGATAAGTCGTTTGTCTTCTAGTGCCTTGGCATTTCTTTTATTTTTGCCTTTCTTTTCTCTTCCTTTTGAGTTTCCTAAGAAGATCTTATACAAGATAATAAGCAGGATGATAGACTACGCGTTTAGGCGTTTGGAGCTGCTTACGGCAGGGCTTTGATAATAGATTCCGGCAAGAGAGGCAGTAGCTGGGCTGGGATAAGTTTTTCAGACTTGGCGTGGGAGTTTTATTGAGACTACCCGCGACGCGCAATAGGAGTTCCTTTCTTGAGAGCATCCAAGAGACCTACAGCATGCCCCACAATAGCCCCATCAGTAACCCCTCTTCGGCGTAAGGCCTCGAGACCTTTTCTCGCCTTAGGATCCAGATAACGCTCTGCGCCAGATTTTGCTGCAGGTTGTTCTTTCGAGGGTGCTTTTTCCCTATTTACCATACTATCATTAGCTTGTCTGATATTGACATATTTATGCGTTTCGGTACTCCTTTATTGGATAGAAGTGAGTGCGGCGCATCTCAGAAGGTCTCGAGCCTGGGCCATTCCACGCTGTCCGCAAACGCCTTCTGGGAGGCCCTGCCTATTATGCCTATCCTTGAGAGCGCCAGCGCGAGCAGGTTGGCGAAGAGGGCGAGGCTGACGTACAGGAAGTAGTTGGGCGCGCCGGTGGAGGTCGTGCTGAGGTAGTAGTAGGAGAAGAATAGTAGCATGACCAGCAGTATGAATACGGAGCTGAAGTAGACCCTGGTGGAGTTGGAGAAGGTCGCGAAGCTGAGCGCTATCCCGAAGACCACGAAGAGCAGGCTCGCGAGGACCACCGACGAGCTGAAGGTCATGTGGAGCAGGAACGACTCTGGGCCCAGGGTGAGCAGCTGCCTGGCGAGGAGAGCGAACTGCGGATAATTGAAGTAGAGGATGATTATGGCGTTTGCAACGAAGAGCAGCGATGCGAGGTAGGTGAACCTGTTCGCTGCGAAGACCACCGTCGTCTGGGTGGTGGTCGCATGGCCGAGGTCCTCCAGGCAGTACTGCTTCTTCTCATAATCAACAAGGTCGGCGTAGCAGAAGGGCCTGTTGCAGAAGCTGCATCTCGCGTAGGCGGCCCTCCACGGATGGTTGAAGCACTTCTCGCCCCTTGAGAAATCCTGGCTCTGCGGAGGGCTTGCCGGCTCAGGCTGGAACTGCTGGGGCGAACCGGCAGGCTCTCCCGAAGGGGGATTGCCTGGAGTCAGAACGCCGGTTTCAGAAATATAGAGCACCCATCATTGGAATTTGTTGGCTGCGTTCCTCTCCGCCTCGCGTGCCTTCTTCTCGAATATTCCCCTGTGCTTCGCGCAGCTTATGCAGTAGTAGACCTTGCGCTTTGACATGAACCTCACGTTGCTCAGGCTGGACGGCTCGGTGCCGAACCTTATTGTCTTCTCGTAGGATATCCCCTTGCTCCTGGGCACCCTCCTTCCGCAGCTGTCGCAGACTACCTGTGATTCGCTTCCTCTCATTGCAAAACCCTCAATCTACTATTTTAACTACGAAAAGGTTAATAGATGCTATGTTGTTGATAGATAATAATCTTTGAGGTAGGGACGTGAAGATACTTGCGATAAGCAACGTTGAGGGCTGCGCCGAGAGGATAGTCGAGGCGTTCGAGGACACCGACGCGAGCATCGTGGCCAAGGAGGAGAGCGACGGCACAGAGGAGCTCGCAGAGAAGGTCTCGCAGGCGATAGGCAGGCGCGTCTACGAATACGCGGTGGTTGCTGTTGACGACCAGGTGGGTGCCACCATAGCGCTAAACAAGATGGGCAACATCCGCGCCGCGGTGTGCGACTCCGCGGAGGACGTCAGGCTAGCGAGGAAGAACGATGCGAACGTGATGATAGTCAGGGCCTCGATGAAGAGGTTCGACTACCTTGCGGGAGCGGCGGGGCAGGCCGCGAAGCCCGAGAGGGACGCCAAGCAGAAGAAGGTCTTCGAGATGAAGAAGCAGGAGGAGAAGGAGGAGCCCAAGGAGCAGAGGAAGAAGCAACAGCAGCAGGAGAAGGAGGAAGAGGAGGAGCCCGAGGACGAGGAGGATGACGATTACCAGAAGGGGAGCGGGAAGGGCATGCTGGGCAGGCTCAAGGACCATCTCGGCATTATAGACGAGGGCAAGAAGTAGCGCGGCCTGGAAGCGGGTTGCATGTATAAATACTTTGATGGAGATGAGGTAGCATGGATCCTGAATGCAGAAACATATCCAGGCTCATACTGCCGGCCGTAAGGGCCTCGATAGCCGAGATAATGAAGCATGATTACAACTACAGGCAGGACGAGATAGCGAGGAGCCTCGGGGTGGTGCAGGTCTCCGTCAGCAAGTACCTGAACAGGAGGTACTCCTCCGAGATAGCGAGGATGCGCCAGGGCATAATGGAGAAGGGGCTGAGCAGGGGGATAGCAGAGGACATAGCAAACGGCAAGACCGCCAGGGAGATAGGCATGGAGATAGACAGGCTGTGCGGGCAGCTCGCCGCAGGGAAGAGTTAGTTTATCGCGATAAAAGGCGTTTATATGGTAGAAGAACTAGATCCGTTCAAGATAAGCCAGCAGCAGCTCGACAACGCTGCGGAGGTCATGGGCCTTGACAAGACAGCGCACCAGATCCTCAGGGAGCCCATGCGCACCGTTGTTGTCAACATACCTGTCAGGATGCGCGACCAGTCCACCAAGGTATTCACGGGCTTCAGGGTCCTCTACAACGACGCCAGGGGCCCGGGCAAGGGAGGCATAAGGTACCATCCCCTTGAGAGCATAGACACAGTCAAGGCGCTCTCCGCCTGGATGACCTGGAAGACCTCGCTCGCCAACATACCCTACGGCGGCGCCAAGGGAGGGGTCATCTGCGACACCAAGACCATGAACGCGCAGGAGCTCGAGAGCCTCTCCAGGAACTACATAAGGGCCGTAAGCAGGTTCATAGGCCCGAGGATAGACATACCGGCTCCTGACGTCTATACCAACCCGCAGGAGATGGCCTGGATGATGGACGAGTACAGCAAGATGGTCGGCTTCGACGACTTCGGAGTCATAACGGGCAAGCCCGTGGAGGTGGGCGGCTCTGAGGGAAGGTTCGACTCCACGGCGATGGGAGGCATGTACGTGCTGCGCGAGGCCGTCAAGCTGAAGAAGATAGACATGGGCAAGGCCAGCATAGCGATACAGGGATTCGGCAACGCGGGGATGTTCGCCTTCGACCTCTCCAAGAAGGTATTCGGCGACAAGACCAAGATAGTCGCGGTCAGCGACTCCGAGGGCGGCATATACTGCGAGGACGGCCTTGACTACGAGAAGCTTATAGAGGTGAAGAAGAAGCAGGGCAGCGTCTCTGACTACGATGGGAAGGGAGCGAAGAAGATAACCAACGAGGAGCTGCTGGAGCTCGACTCCGACATACTCATACCGTCTGCGATAGAGAACCAGATAACCGAGAAGAACGCCGACAAGATACGCGCGAAGATAGTTCTCGAGCTTGCGAACGGGCCGGTGACTCCGGGAGCGGACCAGATCCTCTTCGAGAGGGGCATACTGGACATGCCCGACTTCCTGGTCAACTCAGGGGGGGTCATAGTCTCGTACTTCGAGTGGGTCCAGAACCTAGACAGCTACTACTGGACCGCGGACGACGTCTACAAGAGGCTCGACACCATAATAACCAAGTCGTTCAACGACGTGATCGCGACAGAGGCCAAGTACAAGGCCATGGGCAAGGAGATAAGCCCCAGGACAGCGGCGTACATAGTCGCGGTAGACAGGGTCGCGAAGGCGATGAAGATACGCGGATGGTACTAGGCCTGGAGAGGCAGAGTTTTGTCACGTCAAGGGTTGGATAATTAGCTTGCCGCCTTTGGTTTGGTTTCTTATGCGCGCTCATTACTTTCTTTTCTGACTTCCGAATTCTGCTTTAATTGCATTCAAATGGCGTCTTAAATCTTTGAAATCATCAAGTGCGCATATTCCAGTAAAAACCGAGATACCTACTAGAATCCAGAATCCTTTTGAAGATATATCATAATTTGTGTTTCTAAGCAAGTTAGTTGCATACACACCGTCTATGACTGAGGCAGTCCCGCTAAGGATTCCCCTTGCTGCTAGAAATTTGACTTCATCAACCATACCGCCTACCGTATTCAAGTTCTTAGCTTTCGGATCAACAAGTCTCCTCATAAAATACATTGTATCACAGTACATTCTGTGTGTTTTGTCATATATATAATTATCGTTTAGACTCCGTCTATAAACTAATTTTGGTTAGGTTTAGTTGTCTGCTTCCCGCTGAGTTGCTTAGGAAGTAATGAAGTCCTCATTCTTCCTCTTTATCGGTCTCCTCTTCATCTGCGTCCTTTGCCTTCTTCTTTGCAGGCTTCTCCTCTTCCTCTGGGGCCTCCTCGGCCACGTTGTACCTCTTCTCCACCAGCGACCGGAGCGACTTCTCTATCTCCTCCTTCTTTGTGCCTGTTATCTCGCCGAGGTCGGAGGAGAGCTGGCTGACATACCTTATTATCGTCTTGTACCTCGATTCCTGGAGGTTCTGGTTCCTGACGCCGCTCAGGTACCTCTGGACGGTCCTTGCGCAGTCCTGGACGGCCAGCTTTATCTCGTCTATTATCTCCTCCTCCTGCGAGACCGCCTGCTTGCCCACACCGGAGTACGGCACATATACGCTGGATACATTGACCAGTACGCTGATCGGCTCCTCGTCGAAGTTCATTATGGCGTACCTCTTCCAGTCTATGGTCTTGACGGCCTCGGTTATCGCGCAGTTCGAGGCGTCGAACAGGAGGGGCACCTTGTTCGCGAACCTCAGGACGTTGCCCTCGGCTGTCGGCAGCGGGCTGTCCTCCGTCTGCGCCTCCCTCTCCTTTGCGGTCAGCTCCTTGGGCTTGCCGGAGTTGCCGCCGTAGGCTATGCCGGCCTCCACTATGAAGGGTATGCCGCCCCTGAAGACCTTGGGCTTCCTCTCTATCACGCTCTGGAATACGGGGTTGAGTATGTTCTTTATCGCTATGTCTATCTGCTTCTCGCCTATCTCCGAGAGCGAGTCGAGCTCTGGGGCCATCCACTTTATCTGCTTGAAGGCCGCCACCAGCTTCTCCGCGTCCTGCCATGAGAGCTTCTTCGGGTCTGAGTCAAGGTCGATGCCCTTCACCACGGCCCTGAGCTCGTCTATCTTGCCTGGAGTGACCCTCGCAAAGTTCTCCGTCAGGAAGGACGTTATCTTCCTGGACTCGGTCCTCTGCGCGAACTCGACTAGGTCGTTGGTGGTTATGCCGAGGGGGTGCGGCAGTATCTCGCGCGCCTTCTTGGGCATCTCGCTTGTCGCCCTCAGGAAGACCGCCTCGTTCCCGTCGGGCTCTACCAGCGTTATGGAGACATGGGGGTTGGAGAGCGCTGTCCTCTTTATGTATTCATAAACGCCGTGGTCACTCTTCTCGTACTTGACCTCCCCGAACTCCGCGTATATCTCGGTGCCCTTGATCTCCTTCTCTACCTTGTTCAGGTTCTCGATCAGCGGCCTGTTGGACTTTATGTCAAGGGTTATGTCGCATTCGTACTTTTCCCTGGAGGTGCCTGACTTGACGTGTATCGACTTGCCAGTGGTTATCTTCGAGAAGAGGGTGCATCCCGCAGCTCCTATGCCCTGCTGGCCCCTCTGCTGCTTGTACCTGTGGAACTTTGTGCCCGCAAGCACAGTCGCGAGCGCCTTGCCCACCAGCTTGCTTGGTATCCCTGGGCCGTTGTCCAGGACTGTGACTGCGTACTTGCTCTCCCCCAATTCCTTGATCTTGACCTTTATGTCGGGGAGTATGTCGGCCTCCTCGCAAGCATCGAGCGAATTGGTCAGGTATTCGTGGATTATGGTGGTGAGCGAGCGCACCTTTCCGGAGTAGCCGAGCATCTGGCTGTTCCTCCTGAAGAACTCGGAGATTGAGTGCTCCTTGAACTCCTTGAATATGTCGTCCGCGTTCTGCTTTGCCGCCATCATGCCGCCTCGTTGAGCTTTCTTCGCATCCTTTCCATTATGTTGTAAGCCTTTTTATGGGTTCCCCCTTCCAGGAGGACCTGCAGGGCCGCGCTCGCTATGCCGAGCTCTGCCGTCGTGCCTATCATTCCCACCGTGTTTCCGTAGATTGAGAGGTCCGCGCCGCTGATCTCCTCTATGTAGAGTTTTGTCTTGCCCTCTATGCCTATTATCCTCGCCTTTATCCTCCTTATCTGCTCCTCGTTCCCGAGGAAGTCCTTGAGGTTAGTGAACTTGAAGAAGTAGTCCTCCTTGAGGAGCTTGTAGGCCTTCTCGAGCTCGAAGCCCCTGCCGAACGCCTGTATGACGTTCTTGGCGTTGTACTCGTCGTAGGCCTCACCCTTGATGGTCACCTCGCTCTCTCCGATGACCTCGATCTTGCACTTCAGCGTGGATTCCAGCTCCTTGAGCAGCTTCCTCATCTGGAGGGCCCTTTTCTCGGGTATGAGTATGTGTTCCATAAAAACTCGCCTTGCTGACCCTTATCCCCCATTAAGGAATATATAATCGTTGCCTCCGCTCCCGTTCTTTCCGTGCATCGCCGCTGGGAGTCCTACTCCTCTTTACCTTGTCTTGGCCATGCCTGAAGCATAGGTTTATAAAGTATCGTGTTTTATGGAAAAACGGAAGGGGACCGGTACATGAGCGAGTATTCCAAGACGGTGGGATTGTAGCAGTATATGCTGAGGCCAGAAAGAGAGTAGTCAGCGATACGGCGATTTCCGCCCTGGTGCAGGCCTGCATAGATGGCAGGAGAGTCATAGTCGATCTCGACCACAAGGACCCGGGATCTGAAGGCAGGAGGTACAACCAGCCCCTGAGAGGGCAGGCCTGGAGGATTGACGGCGACAAAACCCTGATGGTGAGGCTTAGAGACGGTGATCCCAGGAAGTTCACGAACCATGGACTTGAGATGGAAGCTTTTGTGTCTTTCAGCCTGCAGCTCCACCGTGACGATGAGGGCGACAGGCTGGTAAGAGTCCGCATAGAGGGAGACAGTCAACCCATATTTGACGCGAGCATTCATGTGGTTAGCCTCGGGGAGGCTACTCCGGTGATGCGGGGTGCTGGCGTAGGTTCCGCTGGGCAGCACATGCTGGAGACACATGCGGCATGAGCCGGCTGCGTCAGGCCATAGCCTGCCCCGTTTGTTCTTACTGATTTATCACAAGGCAGCCGTGGCTAGCGGCAGGATTATATATCCTGAAAGAGCCGTTTAGGTCATGGACAGAAAGACACTGGGAATAGACGTCGACGGCGTACTAGCCGACACCGTGTCGGGTTTCCTCAGGGAGACTGAGGCCAGGTTCGGGATAAAGAAGGTGAAGGAGGACATTACAAAGTACAGCGCCTGGGACCTGTTCGGCATGAGCAAGAAGGATTTCGACGAGATGTTCAGGCTGGTCTGGGAGAACCCGGAGGAGCTGGGTATCGAGGACAGGGACATACCGGCGATACTCGACAACCTGCACGGAAAGTTCAGGATATACATAACCACTGCTGCTGCAGGAAGCCGCGAGAGGATAGAGTGGTGGCTCAATGAGAACAGGATACCTTATGACAGGCTGCTGCACTTCACAGCCAACGCGGAGAAGCACAAGGCCCCCGATGTCGACATATACATCGACGACTACTACGGGGTCGTCGAGAACGCTATAGCCTGCGGGAAGACAGGGATAATGCTCAGGCAGCCCTGGAACGACGACTTCATAAGGAGGAACAGGGACCCGCGGCTCATAGTGGCGTACGGCTGGAGGGACTTGGAGAGCATCCTCATGGACCCGGAAAGGTTCTGATGCTTGTGCCTTATTATGCGCTGTAGGAACTTGACAAATTAAGAACCTTTCCGTCCAATTGGATTTGGGGGTTTTCTCTTCTCTTTTTATCGTCGTGAAATAGTGAGTGTGAGGTCTCCTGTGGACGTTGGTCGTCCTTGCCAGGAGACTTGATGCAATGGAA
>DATJMH010000044.1:0-7947 GCA_035508815.1 Saccharimonadales bacterium (SeqCode) | reverse complement strand
CGTCCGGGCCCTTTGTCAGGAGCTCCTATAAGGCCGGAGAGTATTTCATCAGGAAGATGGTGACAAATCAGAACATATAAATACCTTAATCCCTTAATCCCTTATCATGGCAGAATCTAAGATTTACATCTCCGATAGGATAGACGCCCAGTTTAGAGAGGCCGCCATGAAGAGGTTTGGCTATGGGAGGGGATCAATCAGTCTTGCTGCAGAAGAGGCAATAGTCCAATGGCTCGTGAAAGAAGACAGAATACAGAGTTGTCTCAAAAGGCTTTTGGATGAAGCAAGGAAGGACAATGATGTTATAGCAGTTCTGCTCTTCGGGAGCTATGCGAGAAAGGAGGCCGACTATAGGGATATTGACGTAGCGATATTGCTGAAAAATGATGCGGATGCCTATGAGGAGGAGTTGAGATACCATCACCTTGTAGGAGGACATGATGAGAAACTGATTGATCTGTCCATTCTGAATAGGCTTCCTTTGGATCTCCAAAGCCGGGTGCTTGATGAGGCAGAAGTCTTGTATGTGAAGGAAGCTTCCGCATTCTATGACTATAGCTTGGGAGTCATAAGAGACTGGTCAGAATTCAAATATAGGATGGAGATGGTCTCAGAGAGGTGAATGCATGGGGCTGGATGTTGCTAGAATAAAGAAGAAGATGGAGAGCATAAGGGAATACGGAGAGAGAATAACCAGGATACTTCCTTCTGACTTCGGTGCCTATTCGAAATCCGACTACGTCGTTAAGGCAGCTGTTGAGAGAAATATACAACTTATAAGCGACGCTGAGCTTGACATAGTCATGTTGCTTTATAGGGGGTTCGAGTTGAGTATAGCGGGCAACGAGAGCACCATGCTTGATAAAATTGGGGTAAGGCTAAGTGGCGATGTGATAAAGAAGATAAAGGAGAGGAGAGACCTTAGAAACAATCTTGTGCACGCATATGCTGACTCTTATTATGACAGGGGGGTGTTCGATCAAGCGAAGAACATGAAGGACATAGAAGAATTCAGAAAGGAGGTAAACAAGCTTACCAAATAATCAGTCATCGGCTGAGGTTCCACTTCCTTGTCCCGTACAGGCCTATTCTCAGTTTCTCGGCCTCCTCCAGCTCCTCGGTGGCCCACATCCCAAACTCGTACTCCTTGTCTTTGGTGAAACTTTCGAGCAGGGCGGCGTAGAGCTGGTTCATGGTTATGTTACCGTAGCTTGAGACTGATGTGACGCGCTCCTCAACGCTTTTGACCGCCTTGTCGGATATTTTTTCCTGGCTGACGTTCAGCACCGAGAACATCCTCCTCACGTCAAGCGAATACAGTATTGTGCCGTGCTGCAGCAGGACGCCGTTCCTCCTCGTCTGCGCGTTTCCAGATATCTTCTTCCCGTTCACGAGTATGTCGTTTATGGGAGCAAACTCCGCAGTTATGTTCAGCGCTGCGAGGCCCTCTATTATGGGTTTGCATATCTCCTTGTAGCTCTCTCTTATTCCCTTGGGAAACTCGCGCTCCGGCGCAACTATGCTGTAGGTTATCTCGCCCTTGATGTCGTGGTAGACGGCTCCTCCGCCTGTTATGCGCCTTACGTAGTCTATCCCAAGTTCCCTGCACTTCTCCATGTTGACTTCCTCTGCCATTGACTGGAACCGTCCTATCGAGACAGCGCTGGGCGACCACCTGTAGAACCTTATCGTGGCAGGGGACTTCTTCTTCCTTATCCTTTCAAGGAGGACCTCGTCTATTGCCATGTTGAAGTATGCGTCGTGCGCCTCCAGTCCGATGACCCGCCATTTCATCATTTGACCGCCATCTTCACCGCCTTTGCTATCGCTTCGGAGGTTATGCCTACCATCTCTGCCTTCCTCGTCCTTGCTGCCTTGCTTATCCTCTCGGATATCGCGGCCTCGTCCTCACCTATGCCAACACCTACAAGGCTTTTCTCTATGTCTGCGATTGACTCCTCGGGATAAAGGAAAAAGTCGCCGAGTATCTCCGCCTTTGTTATGGAGCCCTCGTAGTCTATCCTTACCTCTATGAGTTTGCCACCGGGAACCTTGTACTTGGAGACGCCGTGCATAGAGGTATTATGGCTTCAGTAGCATATTTATATTTTCCAAGCCAATGCCATTCAGTGTTAATATGATGCCTAACATGGATCCCAGGGCCCTGAAGAAGATGATGGACAGCATGGGAATGAAGACCACAGAGATAGACGCGGAGCGCGTCATAATAGAATGCAGGGACAGGAGGATAGTCGTGGACAGTCCCGGGGTGACCATGATAGAGATGCAGGGCAACAAGACCTTCCAGGTGGGCGGGATAGTGTCGGAGACCGCTAAGGAGAAGGCGAAGGTGGAGATAACAGATGATGACGTACAGATGGTCAGGGAGAGGACGGGAGCGAGCGAAGATGCTGCAAGGAAGGCGCTGGAGGAGACCGAAGGAGACATAGCAGAAGCCATAATGAAGCTCAAGGGCTAGACAAGCTTGTAGAGATGTATGTAGGGCACTCCCTTTATCGTCTTTATCTCGGATTCAGATGCGATTCCCTTTTTCACGAATATCCCTACCGACCTTTTTCCCACTATGTTCGCGGTGTAGAAATCGTTTATCGCGGGCGTTGATTCGGCTGCCTTTTCCTCTATCAGGTCCCCCTTGTAGAAGCTAGCGTATTGCAATAAATCAAGCTCGAGCCTGGCCTCCTTGTAGACCTTGCCCAGGAGCTCGCTGTCGCACATTGCGATTATCTCGCCTTCCGGGGTCGTGTGCACCTTGATGTATATCATTGGAGCGCCTCTATCCGTACCTGTAGAACATGTAGAAAGTCGAGACGTAGAGTATGCCGTACCAGAGAAGCCACAGGCCCCCGGAGAGGTTGTCTATCCAGAGGGCGAGGCCGCTGAAGACGAACAGCGATATCGAGAAGATTATCTCGAAGATCGAGTTCCTCACGGCGTACAGGAACTTGCCGGTGGGCTTCCTGCTCTGGTTGCCGTCCCACAGGGACTTGTAGTTCTTGCTGAACATTGCAGAGAGGGCAGCCTTGGCCCTGATGAAGACCAGCGCGAAGTTGAGGATGAATATCATGAAGCCCTTCTTGACCGACTTGAAGTGTATCTTGGTCAGGACGACTGGAGTGAGGACGGACAGCGAGAAGGCCGAGACCCCGAGGAGCTCAAGATAAAAGTTGAGGTCGGACGAGGTAAATATGGAGGTTATCGGTATGTTCGAGATGGCGAACTGTGAGAATACTATCAATACGGAGACTACGGTGAACATCAGCAGGACCACTGAGATGTAGTTCAGGCCGAAGCCGTGCGTCATGTAGTCAACATAGGAGAGCCCGGAGAACTTCCTCTTGTTGTTGCTGGACTTGAACCTCCTGAGGAGGTAGCCGAGGAACTGGTTGTCCCCGTAGTTGTAGCGCCACTGCTGCTGGACCAGTTCCGTGAATGTGTTTATCGGCTTCCCGAGGGCGAAGACCTTCGGCAGGTATAGGCTCTTGTATCCCTTCGAGTCGGACTCGAAGCTGAAGAAGGTGTCCTCTATTATGTATTCGGGGAAGCCGCCTATCTTCCTGAGGTACGAGCTCCTTATTATGCCGCACGAGCCTGCGAAGATGGCGGTGTTGTTGAGCGCCCTTGCAGGCTGTATGAACTTGAAGAAGAATGCATCGAAGAGGTCTATGGTATCAGAGAAGAAAGTGCCCTTGGAGTACTTCTTCTCCGTCTGGACGTAGGAGAGCCGGTCGTCCTGGAAGTACGGCAGGGTCTCGAGCAGGAAACGGGTATCAGAAAGGTATTCATCGTAGTCGAAGATGGCGAGGAACTGCTCCCTGCTGACCTTCATCATGTTGTTCAGGGCGCCGGCCTTGAAGCCCTTCCTGTCGGCCCTGTGGAGGTACCTGATTCCGCTCTTCCTGCTGAACTCCGAGAGCCTTGAGTTGATCAGTCTGTCTGTTGAATCGTCAAGTATGTAGAACTTCATCTTTTCCTTCGGGTAGTCCATCTCCTTGAGCCTGGCCATGTTCTTCTCCACGAGCGCAGGGTCCTCGTTGTAGACCGGCATGGCTATCGCGACTGTGGGAAGGCCGGAGAGGGGCCTAAGCTGCTTGTTTATGTTTCCTATGTAGGCGTCGTAGAGGTATGAGCGGTAGTAGAAGTACGAGGTGGATATGTTGAAGAAGCCGGACACGATGGTGAGTATGGTGAAGGACGCGGCGATCAGGTACATGTAGAAAGAATGCACGGAGTAGAATAGGTAGACCGAGAAGGCAAGGCCTATTCCGGTGAGGATTATGAAGAGGACTATGGTAGCTATTCGGGTATACGGCGTCCTTCTAGTCCTGTCCATTGAATCATTGCTTATATTAGTGTAATTCAATACCATTAATATTATATGCATTTGGTTAGATATTCTTCTGTGCCGGGATGGCAGAATCCGGTATCGCGCCAGAAGACATTGGCGAAACTCGAGATCTGGTGGCCTTCGGGCTTTTTGGGTTCAAAATAAGCTTTTTGGAAGCTTACCAAAAGCTATGGAAATCCCAATCCCGGCGCATATTAATTTGCAAACTGGCCAGGCCAATGATTGAATGGGCTATTCGATAGACAAGTACCGGATCCTGTGCCTCCTTCTCCTCTTCCTCCTGAGCTCATACATGATAATCAGGGCGTACGACTCGCGAGGCACCGGATGGGACCTGCTCTCGAGGTACCTTGACGGCAGGACTCTAGCTAGCAGTTACTTCTACTCGCACCTGGGCCTGTTCTCGAGGAAGGTGCCGGTGGAGTCGTATTTCCTCGGCCTTGACTGGAAATCGGACGTGACACCGGGACTGACTGTAAGCGATGGCTTCTACTTCGATGACGGATGGGAGCCGCTGCCCTCCGTGCTGATAGCGCTCTTCATAGTCATTCTGGGGGGATTCGCATTGCAGGCATACCTTGTTTTCCTGGTTGCCTTCCTGATTGCCTGCTCGTGCCTTGCTGCCAGGAAGCTTGACGTCGATCCGCTGCTCCTCGCTTCGATAATAATAGGGCCGTATGCGATAGGCTTTACTATCCTCTACAACGGCGGCGAGGCGCTTGCCATGGGCTTCGGGCTCCTTGCGCTTGCGTACGCGGCCGGAAGGGACTACAAGGCGGGTGCGCTTGCGGGGCTGGTCGGTCTGGCCAAGTACGGAGGGCTCATAGTGTCTCCGGTGCTTTTCCTTCTCGGTTCAAGGAAGGTGGTGCTGAAGGCCCTCCTGCTGGAGCTTCTTGTTACGCTGCCGTGGCTCTTGTTCAACTTCCTGCTTTTCGGCAACCCGCTGCAGGGCTATGCCATACAGATAGCTGAGATACAGCCGCAGCACGCCGGGATGTTTAGCTTCTTCTCCACATTGGGCGCGGTTCTCTGGTATCCTCTTGCCCTGGTTGCCATAGGGGCGCTTGCCATTGCGTATCTTGGCGGGAAGAAGGCGCAGAAGAGAGGCTTGGTGGGTTGGTGGCCTGCGCTTTGGAGGAACAGGAGGATGCGGATGATTGCGGTGTTTCTCCTCCTTTCCGTGTTGGGTTTCCTTTTCGTGTTCAGGAACGCGCAGGGGCCGATAAGGCTTGCGTATCTAGTCTATCTGGGTGTGGCTGTAATCGCAGCTGTCGGGCTCAGCGTAGATGGGCTGGGCAGGCTCAGGATGAAGGTTGGGGGCAGATACTACAGGTTAGGCAGGCTGATCCCCTATCTGGTATTCATTACTACGCTGGTGCTGCTGGTTGCGATGTACGCGAACTGGATGTGGATCGGATCCTCGCCCCTTGGAAGCCTGGGATTCAAAAGTCCTGAATATGCTTCCGCGGTGGCGGCGCTGCAGGCCCACAACCTGACAGGCTGCAGGATAGTCTCGAACGGGTGGCCCTACATGAATCTCTACAACGTGACTGCATACGCGCCTTACCAGTGCAACTCGACCATTGAAAGGCTGCCCATAGTAATCTTCAACAATACGGGAGTGACAGATTATTGCTCCGGATCCTTGGGCAACCTGACAAACGTATCAGAGAGGTTCGATTACCCCAATTTTTCGATAGTCATGCCGGACAATTACACATGCGTTAGGTAGTTGGACTTTACGGCGTTTCAGCGCGTTATCGCGTATGTTTTCACTGTCTCGTAGAGCTCCCGCGCCTCCTTGTTCTTCTCGAAGTGCTCGCGTATGGGCCTCACCCTTCTCTCCAGCTCTCCGGCAACGAACGCCTTCATGTCCATCGGGTGCACCTTCCCCGCCTTGTAGGCCTCAGTCAGTTCCCTGTAGGAGCTGAATTCCAGCGGGCCGCCGAACTTCTGCGGCCTATCTACTGATATCGGGTCGTCATCATTGTCAATTATTATCTTCTCGATGTAGTCGAAGACTGGATTGCCCTCGCA
Source organism: Saccharimonadales bacterium (SeqCode) (assembly GCA_035508815.1). Classification (GTDB taxonomy): domain Archaea; phylum Micrarchaeota; class Micrarchaeia; order Micrarchaeales; family CABMGC01; genus JAJZIZ01. Next base: position 1,544 of record DATJMH010000044.1, on the reverse strand, counting down.
GACCTTTTCCGGGCAGTATGCGGAGTTTATCTTGCTCTTGATCTCCTCGAGGGAGTCATGGACGGTTATTGAGTTCTTGGGGTCCGACTTGGACATCTTGTAGTCCATCAGGACGCCCTCGTCCTTGGTCTTCAGTTCGGGTGGTGCGCCCTTGAGTCCCAGGAGAAGCGGATGGCTTACCACCACCGGAACCTTCCAGCCGTATTTCTGCGCGGCTTCCCTTGCAAGCATGTTGGCTTTCCGCTGGTCCAGCCCCAGCTGGCAGATGTCTATGTCCATCTGGAAGATGTCGGTCGCCTGCATTATGGGGTAGATTATCTGCGCGGAAGAGAGCAGCTCGCCCTCCTTCCTACCCATTATCGTTATGGCCCTCTTGACCCTGTCGAGGGAGGTGACCTTGCCTATCTTGAGGAACCTTTCCCAGTACCCGAAATCCTTCATCAGCTCGCTGTTCCAGATTATCTCGACCTTGCTTATATCCACTCCGGCGGCCCTCCAGACCTCTATGAAGTACTTCCCGGCGTTGTGTATCCTGTCAAGGTCGCCTCCGAGTTTGTTGTTTATGTACGCGAAGTAGTCTGCAAGGTAGAGCTTGAAGCGCGCGCCTGTTGATAGGAGCTTGTTTATGTTCTTCGAGCGCATCAGGCCGAAGTGGATGCCTGCGACCCCGGAAGGCTCGAAGCCGTCGTAAGCCACCGGATGCGGCTTGCTCTCCAGCAGCGAGAGGAGCTCCTCCTCGGTGACTATCTCCGCGGCGAAGCTCTTGATTACAGCGACCTTGGTTTCGACATCCATGGATACCAGTAATAGATTAATTGCAAGATTTTATAACGGTTCTTCTAGAACTCGAACGCATAGAAGTATTCGTCCGTATAGCGCCCGTTCCGTTTAATGAAGTTCTTTCCTGCGCCGTACCTCCTGAAGCCGCATTTTTCGTATAGCTTTATTGCGGTTTTGTTGTCTGCGAACGTGCTGAGGGTGACTATCTCGAACTTGCCCCTTGCCTTCTTCATGCAGGAAGCCATCAGCTTCAGCCCCACCCCCTTTCCCCTGTGGCCTTTTATTATGGCTATGCCGAGGATACCGCGGTGCTTTGCGTCTTCCTTCAGGATAGCCCGGTTTATGTTGCAAAGGCCGACAACCATTCCGTCGATTTCAGCGACCGAGGCGACCGCATCTTCTTTGAGGATCCTTTTGTAGAGTTCCGAGAACCAATCAACCTCCTCGGTGATCTTCGGCTTCTTTCCGCCCACCAGTATGCCGAGGTTTGGATTCTCCTTCAGTTCGTCATAGTATGAGTAGAAGTTCTCGACTACCTGCCTGAAGTCGCCCCACTGGAGATCCCTTATTAACACCGAATCCTTCATGCTCTCGCTACTATAATCGCGGCTGGGAATTTAAAGGTAGGAACTTGACAAATTAAGAACCTTTCCGTCCAATTGGATTTGGGGGTTTTCTCTTCTCTTTTTATCGTCGTGAAATAGTGAGTGTGAGGTCTCCTGTGGACGTTGGTCGTCCTTGCCAGGAGACTTGATGCAATGGAA
>DATJMH010000043.1:0-6659 GCA_035508815.1 Saccharimonadales bacterium (SeqCode) | reverse complement strand
CCTTTATCCCGTTCTTCTCCACAGGGACAAGCGGGTAGTCCCCGGCCAGGACGTCCTTCATGCCCAAAAACATGGTCACGTTCGGGCAGTCTACGTCAGCGTCAAGCAGGCCGACCTTGTAACCGAGACTCTTCAGCGCGTATGCGAGATTGACAGCCGTGGTTGTCTTCCCGACCCCTCCCTTGGCGCTGTACACCCCTATCTTGTGCTTTATCGACGAGAGCTTTTCCTTCACTCTCTTCTTCTGCTCGATAACCTTGAGTATTGAAGGATGCACGGCAGGCATTTTCTCTCCCGGTGCTAGCTCCTCCACAGAATCACACCACTAATAGCCATAGAAGGCATATATATTTTGCCAGAGGCAGAAGTTATTTAAGCTTTTAATACCCATATAAAGTGTCTGAAAAATTAGCCAGAATTGTGTCTAATTATACAAAGTGGTATTATGTATCCAAATGTACAAGCATATGATAGAGGAGTGATGTTCAACCCTGACGGCAGGTTGTTCCAGGTGGAGTACGCCAAGGAAGCCGTAAGGAAGGGCGCAACATCGATAGGCATGATAGGAAAGGACTGCATAGTCTTCGTGGCCCACAAGGTTGTGACCGAGCCGCTGGCAATACCGATGACCGTGCAGAAGGTATTCAGGGTCGACTCGCACATAGGCGCGACTTACAGCGGCCTCGTAGCCGACGGCCTGCACATCATAGACCGGGCAAGGCTCGTCGCCCAGAACCACAGGCTCGTCTACGACGACGTCAAGTCTGTGGAGTCGCTTACGAAGGAGATAGCATCGTACATGATGCAGGCGACCCAATACGGAGGCCTCAGGCCATACGCGGTCTCCCTTCTTGTAGGGGGCATGGACTACGGGCCAAGGCTCTACGAGATCGAGCCAGGAGCCTCGCTGCTCGGCTACAAGGCCGACGCGATAGGCGCGGGGAAGAAGATCGCCACCGACATATTGGTAAAGGAATACAAGGACAACATGCCCCTGGAGGACTCCATATCCCTCGGCGTAAAGATTGTGAAGAAGGTATCGGACGGGAAGCTCCCCACGGAGAGCCTGGACATAGGCTACATCGAGGACGGCAACGGGTACCACCTCCTGAACCAGGACGAAATCGCAAAATACTTATAGGATTTTATGTCAAAGACAGTGATAGCCAAGTACTCGGTAAGCGGAGAGGAATTCGAGATCTTCGTCGACTCCGACATGGCATATGAATACATAACAGGAAAAAGGAAGGATCCCATGTCCGTCCTGCAGACCGAAGAGGTCTTCAAGAACGCGAACAAGGGCGAAAGGCAGACACAGGAAAAGATAAAGAAGATTTTCAACACCGAGGATCTCGCAAAGATAGCGGAAACGATACTTAAGAAAGGAGAGGTGCCGATAACAACGGAGCAGAGGCACAAACTCGTCGAGGAGAAGAGAAAACAGATAGTGAACATAATCGCGGTCAATTCAATAGACCCAAGGACAAGCGCACCACACACCCCGACAAGGATAGAAAACGCGATGGAGCAGGCAAGGGTAACAATAGACCCTTTCAAGAACGCGAACGAACAGGTAGATGGAGTGATCAAGAAGATCAACATGATCCTCCCGCTAAAGTTCGCAACAGCGAAGATAGAGGCGGAGATACCGGCGTCATACGCAAACAGGTGCTATGGAACGCTCAAGCAGTACGGCCTCAAATCAGAGGAATGGCAATCAAACGGCTCCCTAAAGGCTGTCCTGGAGTTCCCTGCTGGATTGAAGCAGGAGTTCTTCGACAAGATGAACGGGCTGACAAAGGGAGAAGTCCAGATAAAGGTAATGTGATAGAATGAAAAGACTCGTAATACCGGGAGAGATATTGGCAGACAAGCCGCTCAGGCTCGACCACACGCTAGTGGAGGACGGGAAGACGTGCTCCACGATAATAGGGCTGTTCGACGACCAGGCAGGAAGCTTCATACCCATAGAAGGGCTGTGGTACCCACAGCCCGGGGAGAAGGTTGTGGGCATAGTGGACGAGGCGAGGCTCAATACAGACTCGATCAACCTCAACGCCCCATATAAAGGCCTCATAATCTCCAAATTCACCGAGGGCAACCTGGTAAACGGCGACATAATCGAAGCGACTGTCAAGGATCTTGACAAGACAGGGACAGTCGTGCTCGTAAGGCCAAGACCGCTGTACGGCGGCAAGGTCCTTGCGATAAAGCCGTCCAAGGTTCCAAGGCTCCTCGGGAAGAACGACACCATGATCAAGCAGATTGCAGAAGGGACAAAGTCCAGCATATCCGTGGGCATGAACGGCCTTGTCTGGGTGAAGGGCGGCAATTCCGATCTTGCAACAGACGCCATCCTCAAGATACAGGAGGAGGCGCACGTCTCAGGCTTGACAGAGAGGATAGCGAAGATGGTAGGAGCTTCCAACCAGATGTGATAGAATGGACAAACCAGAACTCATAATAAACGGGAAAAGGCTTGACGGGAGGACGCCTGAGCAGCTCAGGCCCATAAAGATAACGGCGGGGCCGATAAGGAACGCTGCGGGATCCGCATACATAGAATGGGGTACCAACAAGATACTTGCCGCGGTTTACGGCCCGAGGGAGGCGCTTCCGAAGCACACCTCGGACCCGGACAAGGCCATAATAAAATGCAGATACACCATGGCTCCGTTCTCATCACTGGAGGAGCACGGAAGGCCCGGAATGAACAGGAGGGCAATAGAGATCTCAAAGGTGACAAAGGAGGTATTCGAGAACGTGGTTCTGCTGGACCTCTTCCCCGGGAACGAGATAAGCATCTTCGTTGAAGTGCTCCAGAGCGACGGCGGGACGCGAGCCGCAGGGATAACCTGCGCTGCAGTGGCGCTCGCAGCCTCAGGAATACCTATGAGGGACATCCCATACGCAGTCTCCGTGGGCAAGGCAGGAGACACGCTCATACTGGACATGAACAAGACCGAGGACAACTACTCCAACGCCGACATGCCTGTGGCCATAAACCCGAGGACCAAGGAGATAACCCTGCTGCAGATGGACGGGGAGCTGACTCCAGAGCAGGTCCGCCAGGGCATGGCGATGATAGACAAGGCCGGCGAGACGATAACAAGGATACAGCGTGAGGCCCTCAGGAGGCCTTATGAAAAGGTGCAGGAAAAATACAAGGCGAGTATATGAACATATCAACAATAACAGAGCAATACGTAAGGGAAAGGCTCACGAAGGGCGTCCGCGAAGGGGGAAGAGGGATGTTCGAATTCAGGAACATGACCCTGGAGATAGGCAAGATGATAAACGCCGAAGGCTCAGCTGAGATAAACCTCGGCAACACCAAGGTCCTTGTCGGGGTAAAACTGGACGTGGGCGAGCCAATGAGGGACAAGCCTGACGAAGGCTCCATAATGACAGGATGTGAACTGCTCCCCCTTGCCCATCATTCTTACGACGCCGGGCCGCCTAGCGCCGAGTCGGTTGAGCTGGCGAGGGTCATAGACAGGGGCATAAGGGCAGCAAACATAATAGACCTCAAGAAGCTCTTCATAGAGGAAGGAAAGTCCTGGAACGTCTTTATAGACGTATACGTGCTCAACTACGACGGCAATCTCTTCGACGCTGGCACTACCGCGGCTGTCGCCGCGCTCTCCAACGCAAGGATGCCCAGATACGAGGACTCGAAGGTTATAAGGGAGGGCAACCTGGGCAAACTGGAGATAGCGAACATGGCAACCTCATGCACGTTCGCAAAGGTCGCAGGCACCATCGTGCTCGACACAGACGGAAACGAGGAGGACTTCTCCGAGGCAAGGCTCACCGTCGCGAACGACGAAAAGGCGGTGAGGGCGATGCAGAAGGGACTCGGCGGGTCATTCACTCCGAAGGAAGTCGATAAGCTGGTAGAGACCGCGTTCGAGAAGTCAAAGGACCTGAGGAGAATAATAAAGTCGTCCAAGGTGGACTAAAATGGCAAACAAGAGCATAAGATACGGAGTAAGCCTGAGGAAGAGGGAGCAGGCCGTCATCAAGCAGCAGAAGGCCAGGTACAAGTGCGACACTTGCGGCAAGGTCGCGGTAAGGAGGAAGGGAACAGGCATATGGCACTGCGAATACTGCAATGCAACATACGCCGGAGGGGCATACTCGTTCCACACCGCCGCGGGAGAGATAGTAAACAAGCTGCTCACCAGGAAGGGGGAGCAATAGACTGATTGAATGGTAAAAATAACCTACTCGCCGATTGAGGAACTTGTGGTCCACGAAGCAGTCGAGGTCCCGAGGGACGACCTGCTGAGGGAGAGGATAACGCCTTCAGGCAACATGCCGCTATACTGGTGCAATGGGATAATGTTCAGCTTCTCCTCAATACCGATGACAGAGGAGATAGTGCGCGACTATCTGAGAGGGAAAGTCCACTGGCTAGAGATCCACTTCACAAAGGAGGCGAAATACACGCCGGTCGTGACGCTGAACGAGGAGGAATACAAGGCAGTAATGAGCATAAGGGTAATAGACACAAGCAAATCAAACCTGCACCTCGAACTGACAAAGTGGCTGAAGACCAAATTAACGAGCAACAAGTAATATTGATGATATCATGGCATACGTGTGCATGCACTGCGGCAAGGAGATAAAGGCACTGGAGAAGAACACAATAAGGTGCCCATACTGCGGCTACAGGGTAGTTGCAAAGAAGAGATCCTCGCTCTCAAGAGAGGTCCCGACAGACTAAAGCGCGCCTGCAAGTTCCTTAATCTTCCTCTTGAAGTCCCCTTTCATTATCACTGAGGAGACTATTATCCCGTCGCTCCCAAGCTCCATGCTCTTGGCCACGTCGGAAGCGTCCTTAATCCCTGCGCCTATGAGCGCCAGCGACTTTGAATTGCTATGCACCAACTCAACAAACCCCTTCACGACGTCGCCCTTCGCGGCCGCGACCGATTTCCCGCCCTCCTTCATCGCGGCGCCTATCAGCTCTTTTGACTCGTAAGCTATCGCCGCAGGGCCGAACGAGGCAACCCTCCGCGCCTCATCCATGTCGGCAACGCACACATAAGACAGAAGGCCGTTTTTCCTGCAAAGGCTAACAGCCTTCTCAATGTCTCCCATCGCCATCCTGTTCTCGGAATGGTTTATCAGGGAACCCACGCAGCCGGACTTCAGCACCTCGTACCAACTTACCTGCCCCGTCGCGGGCCCGGGTTCCACAGGAGAGATACCCTGCGATATGGCCCTTGTTATCTTCGCTGCGCCCCTGCACAAAGTAAAAGGGACCGCGACTATGATCCCAACGCCGAATTCCTCGCCGGCCTCCTTCGCGGCCATTGCGATCTCAATGCCCCTGTCGATGCCCTCCTTGTAGGCCTTATAATTTATTATGAAGGTTTTCATGATAAACAAGAACAGGATAAACGCGGAACTACTCCTTGCCCACAATGACGGTCTCGGATATCTTCTTAACCCGCTTGAATGCTATGCTTCCCTTCTGTATGTCGTTTCGCGGGTTCGAGCTCTTGAGCAGGATCTCCGGCTCGGTCAGAAGAAGGTGGGAAACCGCCCCGTCCTCAAGGTTCAGCATCACTCCCTTCACCTCCCCGAGCATCTTTCCCTCGTTGGAGATGATCCTCTTGCCATAAAGTCCGGATATGCTTATGCTCATAACATCACTCGTTTACTATCAGCCTGTTTATCTTCTTGGAAGCAAATATTCTTATTATATACTCATTGAGTTCGTTTATGAAGAGCCTCTCGTCCTTCTCCATCTGCGCAAGCTCCTCGCCCTCAAAAAGACCGACATTCTTCTTCACAAGGGAACCGAGGTATTCCTCGCTCATGCCGTAGAAGCGCTCTCCGCAACCCAGGCACCTGAAGGTCGGCACCACCGGTATGCTTTCGACAAGGGCAGGAGTGGCAAGGTCCAGCTCCCTGACGACCTTTTCATCTTCGCATCTCTTGCAGCTTGAGGAAACCTTCACTTTTTCATAGACCGGCACCGCCTTCACAGAAACCTCGCCACCGAAGTGGGCGCCCAAAATCTCCTCGGGTGCCTTCCCGGCGTAATATATCTGGTCCATGATCCTACCTCCCCTGCTGAATTCTGAGATCAGCGAACCCTTTCTGGTCTTCTCGACGACGCAGAACCTCTCCAGGCCTCCCTTTTCAAAATAAGATGTCCTGTACCTGTTGTCCGGGCTCTTGTAAACAACTATGCCGCTACTCATCATAACCCTTTATAACGTACTTCATCACGTCAGTCCTAGTCACCTTGCCCCTGCTCTCCCTCTTCGCGTTGTCCACGGCGTACCTCGAGATCTCCTTGGCCTTCTCCTCCAGTATCTTTACAATCTCCTCAGCACCCTCGTCCGTTATGTTCGCCTTGAAGTAACGCTTGACGAACTTCTTTATGGACGCCTTTGGTATGCTTGCCACATGATCAGCACTCAAGATCTTCATCATCTGGAATCAGAAGTATCGGTCATCACAGAAGTATATACCCTGCAACAACTATATAAATTCCCAAAGTAGGAACTTGACAAATTAAGAACCTTTCCGTCCAATTGGATTTGGGGGTTTTCTCTTCTCTTTTTATCGTCGTGAAATAGTGAGTGTGAGGTCTCCTGTGGACGTTGGTCGTCCTTGCCAGGAGACTTGATGCAATGGAA
>DATJMH010000042.1:0-22412 GCA_035508815.1 Saccharimonadales bacterium (SeqCode) | reverse complement strand
GTAACGCTTGATGGAGTAAAGGTTATGATGGATAACGGTTGGTTTATACTCAGGGCCTCAAACACTACGCCAGTAGTAAGGCTAGTTGCCGAAGCAGGAAGCGAAAATGCTTTGGATAATATAGTAAAGTATGCCATGGGTGAATTTAGAAAAGCGGAAGAGTCATTGCAACTTGGATAGCATTACTTGATTTAGAACTTTTATGGTGCTATTGTTCATTTATTTAGAGTGGCTACTACTTTCTCTAGTTTTTTGATGCTCGTGGATATATTCTTTGAGTCAAGAGGGTACCAAGGTGTTGAAAACGCGTAGCCATAAAGCTTCCCAGCATTTGCAAGCTTGGGAAAGATATGCTTTTCAAGCATGGTGTGATTGGTGTTCTCGCTTGATATCACATCGAATATGGATGTGTTGAAGAGATAGATCCCTGCGCTGACTAGCTTGCCTTTTTCATGTTCGGGCTTTTCCAGAAAACTTGTTATACGTAAGCCGTCAAGGCTGGTGACTCCGAAGCCGGTGGTTATATCTGCAGGGGAAAGCGCTATCGTAGCCTGTGCCTTGGTAGTTATATGCTGCTTGTACATCTCTATCAGGTTTATCCTGAAGATATTATCCCCGTTCAACACGAAGAATGGCGTTCCGCCTACAAGGCCGCGAGACAGGTCCAATGCGTTTGCAGTACCTTTTGGAGAGTCTTCCTTTATGTAGTTTAACTTTACTCCAAAAAGGGAACCGTCGCCGAAGTAAGAGGTTATCTTTTCGCCTCCCCTACCTATGGCTATCAATATCTCGATAATCTCGTTCCTCTTGAGTTCCCTTATCACGTATTCAAGGATTGGCCTGTCATTAACCATAAGCATGGGCTTTGGGATGTCATTCTGGCCTTTTATGCTGACTACCTCTCCGCCAGCAAGAATGACGGCCTTTTTGGGGGTGGTCTGTTCCAGAACTATGTCGAGCAGGCGTTCTATAGCGTGCGATCTATTTCTTACATTCACGCCGTCTATGGTTGCATCGAGCTTTTTTAGCAGTTCGCTGTCCAGTGTTATAGTAAGTCTCTCTTTCATTCTAACTTAAGTATTTCTTGTACCATAAGGAATTTATCTCTTTTTATTGAGATTATGCAAAATTTTGACTAAAAACGGTTGGATTTTGATGCATGGAATATAAGAGTTCTATAGTTTTAGCTTCTTGCCTCCCAGATTTCTTTGCCTTAGGATAGATGGCAGTTCGGATAGGTTGTCTATAAGATAATTTGGTGAATACCGCCTAAGTTCTTGTTTTGGAGAGGATCCGGTGGCCACTGCCACTGAAACCGCCCCGGTTTCCTTTGCGCATAATATGTCCCGTGGAGTATCGCCAATCACGTAAACGTGAGCCATGTGCACCATTTCAATGAGCCCCTTGTCTACAGCTTCCCTAAGTGCAGCGGCTACAAGCATGGGCCTAGTATCCGATGACTCTCCGAAGCCGCCCACCTTGAAATAATGCCATATCCCTATCGCTTCAAGCTTCATCCTCGCTATCTCCTTCAGGTTGCCTGTAACAAGCCCTTGGACAATCTCGGGGTCCCTGTCTAGCTGCTCCAGGACAGGTATTGCAGTAGGTATCACGTTTGCCCTGTGATCTACCTTTCCAATTCCCTTTGCAAAATACTTGATCATCGAGTCGCGCATCTGCGGTATGCTGTTTTCTATTTCCTCTTCACGGATTCCCGCGCCCCTCAGTGTTTCTTTTATTATCTGCAGGTCCGTTTTGCCGCTGGTGTTCTTCCCGTCCAGTTTGATCTGGAGCCCGTAGATCTCCCTGAAACCGTAAGAGAAGGCCTCGTGATGCAGCTGGGTGAATCCCGAGCCGTAACGTATGAGTGTCCCATCTATGTCGTAGAGGAGTACATCTCTGGCCATGATCATACCTTGAATATGGTATTGCTCTTCCTGATATATAAAGTTTACATGTTCGGTTGCCTCATGTTTTGCGGCTTTGCGATACCAAAAGTTTTTATGTCTTGAAGGGGTAGAGATAATCGGAGGTAGAGCCGATGCTTGACGTGCTAGTCGGAGGTTTTTACGGGGACGAGGGGAAAGGCAAGGTTGCTTCCTACCTTGCCTTCAAGGACATGCCGGAGATAGCCGTAAGGACCGGAGGCACCAACGCGGGCCACACGATAGTCTATGAGGGGAAGAAGTACGGCCTCAGGACGCTGCCGTCCGCTTTCCTGAACGGGAAGACCAAGCTTGCGATAGGCCCGGGCGCGCTGATAAGGAGGGAGGTCCTCTACAAGGAATTGGAGGAGACAAAGGCCAAGGACAGGCTTATAATAGATCCGCACACCGCAGTCATAACGGAGGATGAGATAAACGATGAGAAGAACGACAGCCTGCTCAGCGGCGCGGTAGGCAGCACGCTGCAGGGGGTGGGATATGCCGAGTCAAAGCGGGTACTCCGCAAGCTCAAGCTTGCCAAGGATTACCCGGAGCTGTCGGGCTTCATGAACAACGTGCCCGAGATGGTGCTTGACGCACTTGATGAGGACAAGACCGTTCATATAGAAGGCACGCAGGGCCACTTCCTGAGCCTCTTCCATGGGGAATACCCGTATGTCACGAGCAGGAACACCACCTCCTCGGGTGTGCTGAGCGAGGCTGGCATAGGGCCAAAGCACGTTGACAATGTGATAGTGATATTCAAGGCCTTCATTACGCGCGTTGGCGGGGGCCCTCTTGAGGGGGAGTTGTCAGCAGAGGAGGCCAAAAGATTGGGGATACAGGAGTTTGGAACGGTCACTGGAAGGATGAGGAGGGTCGCGCACTTCAATGCAAAGATCGCGAAGGGCGTGGCAAGGCTGAATTCTGCAAACCAGGTGGCCATAACCAAGCTTGACATAAAATTCAAGGAAGCCTACAAGGTAAGGGAGTGGGACAGGCTGCCTGAAGAAGCGAGGAAGTGGGTTGAGGAGGTGGAGCAGGAGATAGGCGTACCGGTGACTCTGCTCGGAACCGGTGAAGAGGCGATGGACATAGTGGATATGAGGGAGAAAGTCAGCGGCTGATCATGCTGGAAGTTGATCTAGTCCCTGCTCTATGCCATGTACTCTTCTTGCGATATCAGCAAACAGCGGATGATGGTAGGTATTAAAATGTATCTTCTTACCGTTGTGAATTCCTGTTTCGATTTCGTCCCAGGTACCTCTAGATTTCCAGTACTTGAAGACAGGTACAAGGTCGGTGGCAAATTTGGCTATGATTTGCCTGCAGTGCATCTTGAATTCCTCCTGTATCGCGGCTTCTGAAAGGCCTCTTCTGTAGAATTCTCTAACGATTCTTGCCTCGGCCGAGCTTGGATCAGTCAACTTGCCGAGCAGGGTAGTGGTTGAGAGTGAAAATGACTTTAGGAATGGATACATCTGGCCGAAGAAGAATACGTTAGCTTTGGTCGCCTCATGGAGGCGGTTGTAGTTCCTCTCCAGATACTTTACATGCGGTTTTGGGGGCTTGCCACTGATTGGATTCCCTTTAGTCGTTATCGGGCCTATAACAAAAGCGAATCTCTCCACGCCACACTCGGAGAGTTTTAGGCGTATGTAATCGAGTACGGCTCTCGCCTCCTCCAATGTTGTTATGTCATTTGTAGCTTTTCTAAGCAGTTCACTCAACAAGGGATCGTATTTTAGGACGCTGAGTGGGTCTCGGTCGAATTCCGCCAAGTTGTCCCTCGGGTGCTGGCTCCTGGGCAGGAGGAAGTGCACGTTACTGTGAGGCCTTGGTTGGGCCGTCCGGCCTTCTGGCAGTGCTCTTCTTAGTAAAGACTCCATATTCTCACAGGTATAAATTGCCTAATTCACAGGCTCCAGACTGCTGGATACGCCATAACAAATAATTTCTGGCAGATATAAAAGGCTTTCCGAGAAGTTCTGCCAGACCTGCTTCCTCTGGAGACTGCAGCTCAATAAATTATTTTTTCGAGCACGCCGTTCTCTCTTGCGTGCCGTATCTCCCTTGCTATCCTTCTTCCCGTGGACATGGGCTCCTTGAAGAGGAATGAGGAGTACGGCGATCCTTCCGGATAAAGGTTTGTTCCTGCGACGATCCTTGCGGACACCTCGAATACTGTGAAGCCCCTTCTTGGATGGTAGACCGTCTCAAGGCAGAATGCGCCCTGCATGCCCGGCGGGAAGAGGCCCAGCGAGGACTTGACAGTGTTGTTCCCCATGGCCATGACCTCGGGGAGCAGGCTTTCCCTTATCACGACCGGCTGGTTTCCGGTTACTGTGTAATCGAAGAATTCTTCGGGGACATTTGGAAGGCCCCTGTAGGCCTCGTCAATGACCTCAAGCCTCTTGTCTATGCCCAGCAGTTCGACTCTGCCTTCGGCCAGCTGGCCAGTGGATTCCTCCAATGGGGAATAGAAGTATTGGAAGTAGTACCTCACGCCTGGCAGGAATTCCTGTATCGCTATCTTTCCCGCGTCGGCCTTGGTGAGGACCCCTGAGGATATCTTCTGGCCCAGTTTCCTCTTTATCTCCTCCTCGGAGCTCGCTGTGAAGAATCCCCTGCCGCCCTTCGCGCCGGAGAACTTCACAAACACCTGCTTGTTTATCCCTGAGGAGGTCTTGTATTCCTTCGGCATCCTGAGGCCTGCCTTCTCCAGCCATCTCCTCTGGCTCTGCCTGTCGCCCTCCCATTTGAGGGTTTTCCTGTTGCCGAACATGGGCACCCTGAACTTGTCCTCTATGCTTTTCGGGCCCACATACTCGACGAATGACCCGTGGGGCACCATTATGACGTTCTTCTCCCTGAGGGCTGCCTGGTTCCCCTCCTTGAGCACATCGGAAAACTTCTCGACCACCATGAATTCGTCGGGCCTTCCGTTCGGGAATGAGTTGTAGGCCTGGATCCGGTCCTTCGTGCATATGCCCACGGTCTTGAAGCCCTCGCGCCTGGCTCCGTGGAAGATCTGGAGCGCTGAGTGGGAGCAGAGTGTTCCTATCTTTATCTCGCTTTTGTCGTATCCCGAGAGTATCCCGGCTATCTCTTTTCCTGATATCATGTGACAACCTCGCTCAGCCTGCCTTGCGACGCGGCTTCCTTGATCTCCAGGATCGAGAGGTCCATCTGCGCCTCTATCCTCTCGGCATTGTGCTTCCCCAGGAGCCTTGAATATTTAAGCGTGAGTCTTCTCATCTCGGGAGAGGTTGGCCCGAGGGAAGGCGAGCCTGGCACTCTGGGGCTCAGGTCAAAGACGTAAAAGGCGATCCCCTTCTTCGGGTCGTCAGGATTCTGAGCTAGCGCTCCCTGGAGCGCGAATGAGCCTATCATGCCAGGAGGGTACTCCTTCTTGCAGACCTTGAGGAACTGCTCAGCGGCCTTGTAGGCAAGCGGCTTGTGCGACTCGCGCATGGTGAGGCCGTAGTGGCCTACCTCCTCGTTTGTCACTGTGGAATCCAGCAGAAGCTGCTCGCGTGCCGGAAGCTCCAGCACGCCGTGCAGGTTGGTCTGCTTCCTGTCGTCGAAGCCCACGAAGTCGAAATCGTCGAAGCTCTCCTTGAGCGCCCATGACTGGAAGTTGGCATTGAACTTCTGGCCGAGGACGTATTCCTCTATGCGGGCCTTCTTGAGGTCCTTCCCGTCTATCAGCCCGTCCTTGACCATCGCCTGGCTCCTCTCGTAGTATTCCTCTGGCGACTTTGCGTAGAAGAACGCGCGTTCAAGTGGCCTTGCCTTCTGCTGGACCTTGACTATCGCCATCCGGTCTATCTTCTCCGGCTTGCTGAACTTCTTCGGGGTCTTTATTCCCGCCTTTTCGAGCAGCCAGTACTGGTTCTTGGGCTCGGAGCGCTCTTCGGACCTGAGTATGCTCCTGGTCCCGTACAACGGCACCCTGAACTTCCCCTCTATCCTGTCGTACCCCAGGTAAACGGAGAAAGACCTGTTTGGCAGGAAGACGGTGTTGAGTTCGATAAGCCTGTCCTGCACTTCGGCGTCTGCGAGGTCCGAGAATTTGTCCAGTGTTATCTGGATGTCGAATAGGTGCTTGCTGTACTTGGTGTATAGCTCGTCGCGGCCCTTCTGGCAGATGACCGCAGTCTGCATGCCGAAGGCCTTGGCAGCCGCCCCCACTTCCTCCGCCGAGTGGGATCCCAGCACGCCTATGGTTATCTTTTTGGTATCATAGGCGGATGCGGTCTTCTGGATTTCACTCCTTTTGAGGGTCAATATAACACCAAGGGATGAGTATTATGAGATTGGTGTCTAAGTACTTAAATACCCTTCCACGACACAGACGCCCTCTGTAATTAACTTATTATAGGTTTCTTCCCAATATTGAATTGGAGGATAAAATGGCTGAAAGGGTAGTTATAATCTTGGGCTCCGGGAGCGATGAGGAATTTGCAAAACAGATATGGTCCACCTTGGAAAAGCACAAGGTCCAGTACAGCAAAAGGGTAATCTCAGCCCACAAGAGGCCCAAGGATCTGTTGGAGTTGCTGAAGGACGATGAGAAGTCTGGGGATAGTGTAGTTTACATAACTGTTGCTGGAAGGTCCAATGCTCTTTCTGGCGTGGTTGATTGCAATACCAAGTCTGCAGTGATTGCGTGCCCCCCGTATTCGGATAAGTTCGGGGGCATTGACGTTTACTCCTCCCTGAGGATGCCTGGAGGGGTAATCCCTCTGGTTATACTTGAGCCTGAGAACGCCGCTTTGGCCGCAATAAAGATACTTGCATATGGAAACAAGGCCCTGCAGGGCAGAGTCGCCGAGTTCCAGAAGACTATGGTGGATAAGAACAAGGGTGACGATGAGAAGATCAAATAGGTCCTAACTATGGCAAACCTGATAAGGTCTGGAAAAGTCAAGGATGTGTACGAGATAGACGAGAATGAGCTGGAGTTCGTATTCTCAGACAGGATATCCGTATTTGACAAGATAATACCGAGCAGGATACCGTACAAGGGAGAGACCCTTGCAAGGACCAGCACTTACTGGTTCGACCTCCTGAAGCAGAAGGGGATCTCTACCGACTTCATAAAACTAACTTCTCCGAATACGATGAGGGTCAAGCGTGTCAGCGTAATAAGCGACTATTCGAAGCTTAACAACAACACCAGGAATTACCTGATACCGCTGGAATTGATAGTCAGGTACTTCGTCTATGGGTCGCTGTGGGACAGGGTGAAGCAAGGCCTGGTGAAACCCGCAGACCTCGGTTTCCCGCATGGGCATGAGGTGAAGCAGGCCGAGCCTCTACCGGAGCCGTTCTTCGAGGTAACTACAAAGCTCGAGGAGACCGACAGGAACCTTACAAAGGAGGAGGCGCTTAAGATCTCCGGGCTGACCCTCAAGGAGTACGATGAGATGAGGGAGCTCTGCCTGAAGATTGATGAGGAGATCAATTCAAAGGTGAAGCAACGTGGCATGATACACGTTGACGGCAAGAAGGAGTTCGCGTTTGACAAGGAGAGGAAGCTGATGGTGATAGACACCTTCGGCACCGCGGACGAGGATAGGTTCTGGGACACCAAGGAGTTCGAGCAGGGCAGGTACATAGAGAGGAGCAAGGAGTTCGTGAGGCAGTTCTACAGGAATTCCGGGTACCACGAGCAGCTCTACAAGGCCAGGAAGGAGGGCGCGCCGGAGCCAGACATCCCGCCGCTCCCCGAAGACATGGTCAAGAAGGCCAGCGAGACCTACATCAAGCTCTTCGAGGACATGACGGGACAGAACTTCAGATGATATATTGGACAAGGACCAAGTCTCGCTATTCGACCTCTTTTCCCCCAGCGACTACAGGTATTCCGTCAGGGAGCTGGTCCCGTATCTTTCTGAGGAATCCTACATAAGGTACAAGTCCAGGGTTGAGGCTGCGCTGGCCAAGGTCCTTGCCAGGAGGAAGATAATAAGCGAGAAGTCAGCCGAGGAGATAAGGAGGGCCTCTGAGAAGATAACGGCCGGGGAGGTCTATGAGGAAGAGTCCAAGACGGGCCATGATATCATAGCCCAGGTAAACCTGATAAGGAAGAATGTGGGCAAGGAAGCGAGGGCCGGGGTGCATAGGACTGCCACCTCTTACGACATAATAGACTCGGCTAACATGCTCAGGTACAGGGATGCCTTCGAGATGGTGATACTGCCTGACATGATAGAGCTGGAGAAAACCTGGATAGACTCCGCGAGGAAGTGGAAGAGCGTACTCCAGATAGGCAGGACGCACCTGCAGCATGCGGAGCCAATAACGTTCGGCTTTGCGGTTGCTTGGTACGTGAGCCGCTTCGGCAAGGAGATCCTTAAGGTAAAAGAGGCTTTGAACAATCTTGATGGGAAGTTCGCCGGGGCAGTGGGGGCGTACAACGCCTCATCGCTGTTTGTTGATGATCCGGAGGAGTTCGAGAAGGAGGTTCTTGCGGAGCTTGGACTGAAGCCTTCGGAGATCTCGACGCAGATAGTACAGCCGGAGGCCATGAACGACCTGATACACCACGTGATAAGCAGCTTCACGATCCTCTCCAACTGGGCAGACGACATGAGGAACCTGCAGAGGCCCGAGATAGGGGAGGTGGGACAGCCAAGGGGCAAAGACATATCGCGATCCTCTACTATGCCGCACAAGGCCAATCCAGTAGGACTTGAAAACATCAAGAGCCTCTGGAAGGCCACCATGCCGTACATGCTCATGATGCACCTTGACCAGATATCGGATCACCAGCGGGACCTTACCAACTCGGCCTCTCAGCGCTACATACCGCAGATACTGAACCAGTTTGATTACTCGGTGAGGAGGGCCTCAAGGATATCGAAAAACCTCCAGCCCAACAAGGAAAACATGCTCAAGAACCTCAGGGAGGGGTCAAACAAGGCGATAGCGGAACCGCTGCACCTACTTCTTTCTGCGTACGGGCATCCTGATTCGCATGACTACGTGGGCAGGCTCGCCGACGAGTCCTCGGCAAGGGGAATTCCGCTTGCGGAGATTGTGATGAAGGACAAGACCCTTGGGCCGTACCTGAAGCAATTCACCAAGGAGCAGATGGCGGTGATAAAAGACCCTTCAAGGTACATTGGAATAGCTTCAAGGAAGGCGGAGAAGGTCGCCGATGACTGGGAAAGGCGAATCAGAGGCATCTGATGCCACTATTGGTACGCCACCATTGAGGAATCGTATACAGATTCTATGGTGATTTTGCCTGTTCCGCTCCTTACTTCACCTATCACCTCTGCTTTGAAGTGCTTTCTCAGGATACCTAGCGCGTGTTTCGAATATGATGGGTCTATGGCTATCACATAGCCTATCCCGTTGTTGAACCTTTTGTACATCTTCTCTGATGGCACTCCGAATTCGTCATGTGCATATCTGAAGATCTCCTGCGGACCTAGGTTGTGTGTGTTTGATATCTCTATGTCGGTGTTCTTTTTTGGTGTGAGCTCCCTCAGTTTGGAGAGCCCGCCGCCGGTTATGTGCACCATTCCGTGTATGGCCTTGCCTGCAGGGACCTTCTCTTCGGTCTTGAGTGATTTTATCAGTGCTTTTATTGCAGGTAGGTAGATATCTGTTGGCTTTGTGAGTTCTTCACCTATAGTCACTCCCCATGGTAGTTCGTTGTTCAGTCCCATCTTCCTTTTTTGGAAGAACTCCTCCCTGTAGAAGCTGAGGCCGTTCGAGTGCACTCCGCTGCTGGCAAGCCCTATCACCAAATCACCCGGTCTGGCGTCGTATTGTATTTCTTCGCCTTTGCGGGCATATCCTGTGCCTGTTATGCCCATCTCGAAGCCCTGCATGGTGTTTATCGGCGCGGTCTCACCGCCGCTGATGATTATGGGATTGGACTTTCCCTCCGCATATTCCCACTTGTTGCCTATGCACAGTTCTACCAGGCTCTTTATTGCGGTCAGTATCTTTCCCGGGTCCTCTTCCTGCATCATTATGTGGTTTTGGAGCATGACAGGGACAAAGCCGCCCTCGATGAGGTCGTCTACGACCATTGCGAATGCGTCCTGGACTCCATAGTTCAGCGTGTTCATCTGCCAGTGGAGCAGTCCCTTGGTGCCTATGCCGTCGGTGCCCGTGAGCTCGGAGAAATCTTTCCAATACTCAGGATCCCTGTCTACCATGAACCTCTTCCCAAAGGGGCTTACCTTTATCGGGCCTTTCGAGGGATGGGTGGATTTGATGAGTGCCCTGATCTCGTCGTTGAATGGTTTCGATGGATTGTAGATCTCTTTTGCCATTTTATCATCATACCAGTTTTTCCCTTGCATACTCGACTCCGTTCCTTGCAATCTGGAGTCCCTCCCCCTCCTTCGGGAGCTTGCCTTCAGCCTGGAGCCTTGTCCAGCTCGGGTGGTTGTAAGGCGTCATGAATCCCTCCCAATGGGGCATCATGCCGAACACCCTTCCGGTGGGGTCGCATATGCCTGCGATCCCCTTGACTGAGCCGTTCGGGTTGTTCGGGTAGTCCGCCTCTGCTGCGGTTTTCCCGGTTTGAGGATCCATGTACGACAAGGCCACCTGCCCTGCTTCCTCAAGCTTCGAGAGCGCTTCCCTGGATGCCAGCCTGACCTTCCCTTCACCGTGCCTTATCGGAAGGTAGAGCCTGTCAATCTCTTTTGTCCATATGCACCTGGATTTCCTGTTCGCGAGCAGGTGTATCCACCTGTCCTCGAACCTGCCTGAGTCGTTGTAGGTGAGCGTCATCTCGCCTATCGAGTTGTAGCTGTTGAATGCAGGAAGCATTCCCGACTTGACCATCGCCTGGAAGCCGTTGCAGACGCCTATGACAAGCTTGCCTGCATGTATGAACCTTTCCAGGGGCTCCTCGAGCCTGAATCTCAGCCTGTTTGCGTGTATCTTGCCGGATGCGATGTGGTCTCCGTCGGAGAATCCACCTACCAGGGCGAGTATCTGGTAATCCTCGAGTATGCCCGGCTTCGCCATTATGTCGTTTATGTGGACTATGTCGGCCTGCGCGCCCAGCCTCCTGTATCCGTAGGCGGTCTCCTCCTCGCAGTTGAGCCCCTGGCCCGATGGGACCAGGACTTTCGGATTGTTTGCTCTTGCATTCATCTAAACGCCCTCCAAGGTCCCTTTCCAGGCAGACTTCAGCCTGTCCGTATCTGAATTGATGACACAGCCACCCTTAAGTCCATATACTTTTAGCTTCCTGGCCTTTGTGACAACACCGATCTTTGCGAATGCTGCCTTTGCCATCGCCTTCTCGAATGCCTTCGCCTTCTTGGGGGAGACGGTCGCGATGAACCTGCTGTTCGACTGTGAGAACAGCACATAGTCGTCCCTGTCCTCTCCACGATATGGGACCTTCCTCAGGTCCGCCTCGATCCCGAGGCCGCCTGCGAATGCCGACTGGGCGAGCGCTATCCCTATGCCACCGAATGTCGGCGTATGAAGCGATGACGCAAGCCCCTTGTCTGTAGCTGCACTGACTGCGGCGTAGGTCTTCATTGCCTTTGCGGCATCGACCTTCGGCACTTTGTTTCCGATCCTTTCGCTCTTGTTGAGGCTGACAGCCATGTACGAGAAGTACTCGGATGCCCCCAGTTCATCGAAGGTCTCGCCTATCACATAGACAAGGTCTCCGGCCCTCTTGGCGTCCATTGTCACCGCCTTGCCCACGTCGTCCATCCTTGCCCTTGCGGAGAAAAGGAGGGTGGGCGGTATTGAGACCAGCTTTTCTGCTTTCCTTCCTTTTGACTTCAACTCAGCCTTCCAGACGTTCTTCATGCTGTCCTTCCCGGAGATGCACGGGATGCCGAAGGCTTTGCAATACTCGGAGAGGGCCTTGTTTGCCCTGACTAGCTGGCCTAGCTTGAACTCGCCGTCTTCCGACTCAAGCGACGAGATGTTCCAGCAGAAGTTGTCCAGTCCGTAGAAGACGTTCCCTTTGCTGGGCAGTTTACCGCCGACTGCTATGACTCTGCGCACGGCCTCGTCTATCACTGAAGCCGTCATGTGATAGGTGTCTATGTCGGAGTAGTGGGGGTTGATTCCCTGGGCCGCTATTAGCCCCCGCTTCCCCCCGTATTCAAGCAGGGAGACTGTGGCGTCGCTTGGCGAGTCAAGGTCCTTGCCGACCAGGGGCTTCACTACGCTTCTTGCCTTTACCTCATGGTCGTACTGCCTTAGCTTGTATTCCTTTGAGCAGACGTTGAGCCTTGAAAGCATGCCCTCCATCACGGCATCCAGGTCCCTAGGCTGCTTGAACCCGGGTTCCTCGTTTTGTCTAGCCTTCCACTTGGCCTTGAGCTTCATCTGAGGGAAGCCGTCATGGATGAATCTCATGTCAAGGTACGCTATTGTCCTGTCGCCGTACGTGACGTGGAACTTGCCGGTGTCCTCAAATTCTCCCAGCGCGGTCGCCTCGACGTCCCTGTCTGCTGCGAGCTTGAGGAACTCGGCTATTCTGGAAGGCTCGACCGCAACCGTCATCCTTTCCTGCGACTCTGATATCAGGATCTCGAAAGGCGCCAGGCCCAGGTACTTGAGCGGTGCCTTCTTGAGGTCCATCCTGAAGCCGTTTGTCTCCTTCGCCATCTCGCCTACCGACGAGGAGAGGCCGCCTGCGCCGTTGTCGGTTATGCTCTTGTACAGTCCCTTGTCCCTTGCCTCCACCAGGAAGTCGGTCATCCTTCTCTGCGTTATCGAGTCCCCTATCTGCACCGCCTGGACAGGCGAGCCCCTGTCAAGCCCCGACGAGGAGAACGTGGCCCCGTGTATGCCGTCCTTTCCGATCCTGCCTCCGACCATCACTATCAGGTCGCCTGGGCTTGCCTTCTTTTCCTCGGACGGCCTGCCGTTTGTCTTTTTCGGGAGGATGCCGATGGTGCCGCAGAACACCAGCGGCCTGAAGCCGAATCTCCAGTCGAATATCTCCAGGCCTCCTACCAGCGGTATGCCGCTCTGGTTTCCTCCGTCTATCACGCCCCTGTGGACGCCGCTCCTTATCCGCGCCGGATGCAGGACTCCTTCCCGGGTAGTTCCCTTCAGGAACGGGTCGCCGAAGCAATACCCGAAGACGTTGAATAGGGGCTTTGCGCCCATCCCAGCTCCGAGGATGTCGCGGTTGACCCCGAGGATCCCGGTTATGGCGCCTCCGTACGGCTCCAGCGCCGAGGGCGCGTTGTGCGTCTCGAGCTTGTCTGCTATCAGTATGCCGTTCCCCATGTCGACTATGCCAGCGTTGTCGTGGAAGGCCGAGAGCACCCAGCCGTACCGTTTAGCTATCGAGAGGCTGGGCGACCTTATGTAGGTCTTGAATAGGCCGTCTATCCTCTCCTCCTTGCCGGACTCGCCTACATATGTTATCATGCTGTTGAATATCTTGTGCTTGCAGTGCTCCGACTGGGTCTGCGCTATCGCCTCCAGTTCCGCGTCTGTCAGCCTGTCCCAGAACTCCTCATCCATCCCTATCGCCTTCCTCCCCCTCCTGAACTCAGGGCTCCTGACATGCTTCTGTATGACCTTCATCTCCTGGAGGCTCAGCGCAAGCACTCCCTTCCTGCTTATCTCCAGCAGCTCCGCATCGCTGACATCCAGGCTGCACCCCCGCACTGAACCGCTTTCGGTGCCATTTATCTGGAACTGGAGTATGGGGAGGCCGTGCGCCTTTATCTCTTCGCTGCCGAGTATCCTGGCGCTCTCTACCGTCGGGTTGGAGAGCAGTTCCCTCGCTATCCTCTCTGCCTGGGCCTTTGTTGCTCCGCTGATAAGGTACTGGGTTGCCGTGGATATGCTGTTCTCTTCCCTGAGCTTCAGCCCGAGTATCTCGTTTGCCGCCCTTGTGGCCGTCTTGCTTACGGGATTGGTGACGCCCGCCTTGTAGGAGACCTCGATCAGCCAGTCGAATCCGTCTTCCATCTCCCTTGCAGACCTCTCTGTGACCGGATCCACGAGAAGGTCCCTCTCGAGGGTTCCCAGCTCTTCTGGCGGCAGGTCCGCGTCAATTATGTAGGCACGCCTTGTTCTGACTGACTTGGTCTTTATCCCGAGGAAGTTGCTGATGGTCCTGCCCAGGGCGAGTCCCAGGGGGTCTCTTTCCCCTTGCTTGAACGCCACTATGATTCGGCTAGCCAGATAACCACCAGGCCTGTGGATTGCCCTCCAAGTACCCCACATCGACCTAATTCTATTACTGCTCCCCGGTATATAAAGGTTTTCTGCCTAAATATCCCTATTGCACCATGAGTGATAGAATGACAGGTAAGATCATTGATGGCAGGCAGATAGCCGGCTCCATACTGGACCGCTTGAGGATCGAGGTTTCCGATGTGAAGGCCAGGGGCGCTGTGCCCAAGCTCGTGGTCATCCAGGTGGGCGACGACCCGGCATCCACGATATACGTCAACAGGAAGAGCAAGACCTGCCTGAGCCTGGGGATGGACTCGGAGGTGAAGAGGTTTCCGGTGGGCATAACCTGCGAGGAGCTTGTGAGCGAGATCGAGAGGCTGAACTCGGACAGGAAGGTGCATGGCATACTGGTGCAGCTGCCGCTGCCTGCAGGTATAGACCACAAGAGGATACTTGAAACAGTTGACCCAAGGAAGGACGTTGATGGACTGAACCCGTACAACCAGGGCAAGAACCTCCTTGGAGAGGAGTGCTTCCAGCCGGCGACTCCGAGGGGAATAGTGACGCTGCTTGAGTCCACTGGCGAGAAGCTTGAGGGCAAGAGCGTGGTCATCATAGGCAGGAGCAACATCGTTGGCAAGCCGACCGCGGTCATGCTGCTCAAGAAGGGCTGCACAGTCACCGTCTGCCACAGCAAGACAAGGAACCTGCCGGGATTCACCAGGGGGGCGGACATACTGGTTTCTGCAGTGGGGAAGCCCAAGCTTGTCAGGGCCGAGATGATCAGGGAGGGCGCGATAGTCATAGACGTGGGCATAACCAGGCTGGAAGACGGGAAGATAGTGGGGGATGTTGACTTTGACGAGGCCATAAAGAAGGCCTCGTGGATAACCCCGGTGCCGAAGGGTGTCGGGCCGATGACGATTGCGAGCTTGATGGAGAATACCATGATGGCGTGCCGTGATATCGAATGGCCTCAAAAGTGAAGCTTGGGGTCCTGGGTTCCACCAACGGGACCGATCTGCAGGCTATTATAGACGCGATAGAGAGGAAGGGGTTGGATGCGGAGGTGGTCCTGGTCGCCTCAGACAGGGCCGGTGCGCCGATCCTTGAGCGCGCCAGGAAGCATGGCATTGACACCTTCAGCGTTGACTACAAAAGGTTCTTCAGCCGCGGAGGGGCCGAGGCTGCGATTGCGATAGAATTGCGGAAGAGGGGCGCCGAGCTGATCCTGCTCATAGGATTCATGAAGATATTGACGCCGTATTTTGTCGGGCAGTTCAGGGGCAGGATATGGAACATCCATCCGAGCCTGCTGCCCAAGTATGCTGGTGGAATGGATCTCGACATCCATGAGCAGGTCATCCGCAACCGCGAAAGGGAGTCGGGGTGCACCCTGCATGAGGTTGTCGATACCGTTGACGCGGGGAGGATAATCATGCAGAAGGTATGCAAAGTCGACGACGGCGAGACGCCGGAGACGCTCAAGGCCAAGGTACAGAAGCTCGAGCAGGAATGCCTCATAGATGCGATAACCCTGGTTTCGGAAGGCGACATTGTAATAGGTTAGCCCGGGCTTAGAATTCAAGCAGCCTTTTCTCTGTGGCTATGTAGTCCATCCTCATGTCGTGCGGTTCTGTCCCTATTTTCTTGACCAGCTGGAAGTCGTACGCTGCGCCTATCCTTACCGCGAGAGGATTGCGGGAGAGAAACCTGTCGTAATAGCCCCTGCCCCAGCCTATCCTGAAGCCTGAAAGGTCGAAGGCAAGCCCGGGAATGACGAATGCGTCTATTTTCTTTGCAAAGCTTTTCCCTGCGGGCTCGTACGCGCCATCGGCCCCCTTCACTGTCCTGCCCGAGGGCCTGAGCCTTGCGAACCTCAGGTTTCTTCCCGGAGCGACAACCGGGACGAAGACCTTTTTACCACGCGAGTGAAGACGGCTGAGAAGCATGTCCACCCCGACCTCGTTCCCGATCGGGATGTATATTCCTATGGTTCTTGATTCGCTGACTGCCGGGATTCCGATTATCCGGTCGCATATCCTGGCGCTCAGCCTCTTTGCCTCGTGCCCGGAAAGCCTTCTCCTTTTCTCCAACATCCGTTTGCGGATTGCAGCCTTCTCCAAACAACTACCCACTCACAAGCGCAGACCTGGCTATGTCCTTCCTGTAGTGCATTCCCTCGAAATTGATGCACGAGACCCCGAGATACGCCTTCTCCACGGCTTCCCCTATGGTCTTCCCTGTCCCTGTGACTCCCAGTACCCTGCCGCCGTTGGTGAGTATCTTTCCCCCGGAGTTCTTGGTGCCTGCATGGAATACCATCACGCCTTTGAGCCTGTTCGCCTCGTCCAATCCATCTATCCTCTTCCCGGTCTCGTATTTGCCAGGATAGCCCTTCGAGGAGATGACAACGCAGCAGGACGCGCCGTCCTTCCATTTTATCTCAGCACCATTCAGCCTTCCAGCCATGCAGGCCTCGGCGATGTCAACGAGGTCGCTGTCAAGGAGCGACAGCAGGGGTTGGGCCTCCGGGTCTCCGAAGCGGGCGTTGAACTCCAGCACCTTGACCCTCCCGTCCTTGACCATGAGCCCCGCATACAATACGCCTTTGAAAGGCGACCCGCGTTTTGCCAGTTCCTTGAGGACGGGCACGAATACGGAATCATGAATCTCCTTCTCAAGGCCCGATACCACTGGCGTTGGCGCGTATGCTCCCATGCCTCCGGTGTTGCCTCCTTTGTTCCCGTCTAATATCCTCTTGTGGTCCTGGCTCGGGAGCATGAGCCTTGCGGTCTTGCCGTCGCAGAATGCGAGTATGCTGGCCTCCTCGCCGTCGAGGAGCTCCTCTATGACTATCTTCCTTCCCGCGTCGCCGAACAGGGAGGGATCGCCCAAGGTATTCACTGCTTCTACTATTTCCTCGGCGCTTTGGCAGAGTATTACGCCCTTCCCCAGAGCCAGTCCGTCGGCCTTGACCGCCGCCTTCCCGAACTTCTTTGCCAGCGAGGCGGCCTGCGCCGTCTCCTCAACTACCTCGTATCTTGCGGTGGGCACCCCTGCTGCACCCATTACCTCCTTTGCAAAGACCTTTGAGCTCTCTATGCGCGCAGCCTCGGCAGTGGGGCCGAATATCCTGAGCCCGCGCCTCTCGAACAGGTTGACTACGCCATCGGCCATCGGGCCGTCCGGCCCCACGACAGTAAGGTCTATCTTCAGCTCCTGCGCGAAGTCGGCAAGCCGCTCTATGTCCTTTACGGGTATGTCAACGTTCTCCGCAATCTCGGCAGTCCCGGCGTTGCCCGGCGCGCAGAATATCTTTTTGACCCTGGGGCTCTGGGAGAGCTTCCAGCAGAGCGCGTGCTCCCTGCCTCCTGAGCCTATGACAAGTATCTTCATTTGACCACGAGGGTTTACTCATAAGTCCTCTTTCCTTCGAGGCCTCGCTCGTACCTTTCTATGGCGTCGAGGCGTAGCTTCGCTCCCCATTCGGTGGGGTATTCGCCGGTTATGCATGCGGCGCAGAGGTCCTTCTTGCCGTTCGGGAGGCCTATGGACTTGACCAGCCCCTCGATGCTCATGAACCTCAGCGACTCCACTCCTATCTCCTTGCCTATCTTCTGCACCACTTCGTCGTCTATGTCTATCCAGCCGGTCTGGCGGAGCTGCTCCCTGTTTGAGTGCCTGTTTGCTATCAGCTCGCCTATGGTCGACATGTCTATGCCGTAGAAGCATGGGCTCCTGACAGGAGGGCAGGTGATGCGCATGTGTATCTCGGCGGCGCCTCCGGCCTCGCGGAGGTACTGTATGAGGAACCTTGAGGTGTTGCCCCTTGCTATCGAATCGTCTACCAGTATTACCTTCTTCCCCTTTATCGCGGCTGTGTTTATGTAGTATTTCTGCTTGACCTTCTCCATCCTGTCTCCGCTCCAGATGAAGGTCCTCCCGACGTACCTGTTCCTGATCAGCCCCTCCATCTCGGGCAGCCCGATCGTGTGCGCGTACGCGTCTGCGGCTGGCTTCGCGGTGTCTGGCACTGGCACCACTACGAAATCCCTGTCGTTTACCTTGAGGGTCTCCTGCCTCGCGAGCTCGGCGCCCAGGTTCCAGCGCGTCTCATAGACGGACTTGCCGTCAAGGACCGTCGCGGCGTTTGAGAAATAGACGTACTCGAACATGCAGTGGGCGTTGCCCGGGCTCTTCGCGAACCTCTTGATCTCGGTCCCCTCCCCGTTTGAGATGAACATCTCCCCAGGCTTGAGGTCCTTTATCTCGCTGACGGCGAAGTTGGAGAGCGCCACGCTTTCCGAGGCGGCCCCTGAAAACTCGTCACCTATCGTGTATGACATCGGCCTTATGCCGAGCGGGTCCCTCATGACAGTGAGCGTGCCCTCCGCGTCTATGTACGCGATGTTGTACGCGCCGTCGAACTTCTCGGAGAGGCTGGCGAAGACCTCCTGCATCGGGGTCTTCTTGTCGCCTATCTGAGATTTCTCAAGGTAATGGAGCATGACCTCCGTGTCGAGGTTCCTCACGAGCTGGTAGTGCTCCTTCTCGAGCTCGAGCTTGAGGTCGGTGAAGTTTGCTATGTTGCCGTTGAACGCGAACGAGAACCACTTCCATTTCCTTCCGTGGTGGCGCTCGAAGGGCTGCGCGGATCCCTCGTCGTCGCCTCCCGAGGTGCTGTACCTGGTGTGCCCGATGCCTTTTGTGCCGGAGTACCTCTCCATTATGGCCTCCGCCTGCGGCTTGGAGTTTGTGGCGAAGACCTCATTCACTGTGCCCACCCTCTTGTGAGTGTCGATTAGCTGCATCCTGTTGGGATTGTAGGTGGTGATCCCTGCCGCGAGTTGCCCCCTGTTCTGCATGCGGAGCAGCATCTGGTACAGGTAGAAGGCAGCGCCGCCCTCCGGGTGCTTCTCCAGGGTGTTCGGTATGCTTACCGCGGCCACCGCACATTCCTCCTTAAGCTCACCCGACACAATTCACACCATCCATAAGTATATTCAGCGGGAGATAATTTAAAGGTTTCATAGCCTGCACCGTCACTCCCATTCTATTGTGGCCGGGGGCTTGTTTGTTATGTCATAGACCACCCTGACGACCTCTGGGACCTCGCTGGTGATCCGTGTTGATATGGTCTCCAGCGTTTCGTATGGAACCTTGGAAAAGCCTGCGGTCATCGCCTCCTTGCTGTCCACCGCCCTGATGGCGATCACGTGTCCGTACGCCCTGGAGTCTCCCTTGACCCCGGTGCTCATCGTGCTCGTGAGCACCGCGAAGTACTGCCACGGCCTCCTGCCTGCGGTCGCCTTCTCGAGCTCCTCCGAGACTATCGCCTCGGCCTTCCTGAGTATCCTGAGCTTGTCGCCGGTTACCTCGCCCATCACCCTGACCGCGAGGCCGGGTCCAGGGAAAGGCTGCCTGTGGATCATCTCCCTGGGCATTCCGAGCTTTGCGGCCAGCCTCCTGACCTCGTCCTTGTAGAGGTCCCTGAGCGGGTCTATGACGCCCTTGAACTTGATGTCTGTAGGTATGCCGCCGACGTTGTGGTGCGTCTTTATCACGCTTGCCTTCTTCGAATGCCCCGACTCTATTCTGTCCGGATAGATGGTTCCCTGTATGAGGTACTTGGCGTTAGTCTTCTTGGCCTCACGCTCGAATGTCCTTATGAACTCCCTGCCTATTATCCTCCTCTTCTCCTCGGGGTCCGACACTCCCTCCAGCGCCCCCAGGAATTCTTTGCTTGCGTCGACCTGGACCAGGTTAACCTTCAGCCTCCTTGCCATCTCCCTTATCTTGGAGGGCTCGTCCTGGCGCATTAGCCCCGTGTCTACGAAGACAGCCGTCAGCCTCCTGCCCAGCGTCTTGGAGGCCAGCACCGCGGCGGTGCTTGAATCCACGCCTCCGCTCATCGCGATTATGGCCTTCTCCCTTCCCACCTCCCTGCGTATCTCGTCGATGTAGCCTATTGCCGTCTTCTCCGCGTCCCATGTGCGCTCGCACCTGCAGACCCCGAATATGAAGTTGCTGAGTATCCTTGCGCCGTGCCTAGTGTGGACGACCTCCGGATGCCACTGCACCCCGAATATCGGCGCGGTCTTGTGCATGAAGGACGCGATCGGGCAGTTGGATGTGCGGGCGGTCGTCTCGATCCCCTTTGGAAGACTGAGAACGGTGTCTCCGTGGCTCATCCAGATCTCCTCCTTCCTGGAAAGCCCCTTCAGCACGCCTTCGGGCTTTGTTATTAGCGCGTAGGTGGATCCGTATTCCTGCTTCTCGGCGCGCACCACCTTCCCTTCGAGGTAGCTGGCAAGGAGCTGGTGGCCGTAGCAGATGCCTAGTATCGGCAGGCCCAGCTTCAATACCGCCTTCTCCATCCTCGGCGCGTCCCTGTCGTAGATGCTGGCCGGGCCTCCCGAGAGTATTATCCCCTTTATGTTGAACTTCCTCCCCAGCTTCCTTATCTCTTCTATGGAGATGTCCGCCTGGACGACCTCTGAATAGACGCCGCTGTCCCTCACCCTCCTGCCTATCAGATGGCAGTACTGTCCCCCGAAATTGAATACGAGAATCGTGTCGTTCCTCATCATACCCCTCTGGACTGGACCTGGATTCCTGTTGTTCCTTTTATTATGAGAGCTTGTTGTAGCTTTCCACTGCGCCCATTGGAGTCAGCCTGACGAACCTGGCCTTCTTCCTGAACTGCTCCAGGTTGGAGGCTCCGGAATAGCTCATCCCGGACCTCAGCCCCCCTACAAGCTGGCCGACCACGTCTGCGACAGTGCCTCGGTACGGCACCACGGATTCGACCCCCTCGGGTATTATGCTGTCTATGTCCTCCTTCTCGATCTCAGGCTTGTCTATCTTCTTCCTTGAGATGTTGGCTCCGGTGGAGGCCATTCCCCTGTATGCCTTGTACCTTATGCCGTCCTTCACTATGAAATAGCCGGGGCTCTCGTCTGTGCCTGCGAAGAGCTCGCCTATCATGACAGTCGATGCGCCTGCGGCGAGCGCCTTGGCCACGTCCCCGGGCTCCCTTATGCCTCCGTCGGCTATTGTGGGGACTCCCATCTTCATCGCGACCTCCGAGCAGCTCATCACTGCGGTGAGCTGCGGCATTCCCGCGCCGGCGACCATCCTGGTGGTGCAGACAGCTCCTGGGCCTATGCCCACCTTTATCCCGTCGGCACCCGCGCTTATGAGGTCCTCGGTGCCCTCCTTTGTGGCCACGTTCCCCGCTATCAGCGGAATGTCCCCGAATGTGGACTTGAACTTCCTTATGGCCGCTATCACGCTCTCGGCATGGCCGTGAGCGACGTCGAGTACAAGCACGTCGGTCTCGGCCTTTATCAGCGCCTCCGCCCTTTCCAGATAGTCTCCCTTGGTGCCTATCGCCGCGCCAACAAGGAACCTCCCCTTTGCGTCCTTTGCCGAATGCATCGAGTTTATGTACCTGTTTGCGTCGCCTGCCGTTATCAGGCCCCGCACCAGGTTGTTTGAATCGACGAGTGGGAGCCTGTCTATCTTGTTCTTTGCGAAAAGGTCAAGCGCCTTCTCTATGCTGGTGTTCTGGTCCGATACGATGAGGCTCTCCCTGGGCGTCATCACCTCGGATATCTTGCTCTCGTTGGAGCTGAACCTTACGTCCCTCTCCGAGATTATTCCGATGAGCTTGTTCTGCGCGTCGACCACCAGGAGGCAGCTTATGCCGTACTTGGCCATGAGCTCCTTGGCCTGCGCGACCGTGTGGAGCTTGCCTATGCTGTAGGGATTCTCTATTATGTAGGCCTCGGCCCTCTTCACCCTTATGACCTCCCTCACCTGCCTCTCTATGTCCATGAACCTGTGTATTATCCCCAGCCCGCCCTTCCTAGCTATTGCTATGGCCATTGGCGACTCGGTGACGGTGTCCATGTTCGCGGTTATGATGGGGGTGCCGAGCTTTATGCCCTTTGCGGCATAGGTTTCGGTATTGACATGGCTCCTCGACTCGACATTGGTCCTCTGCGGAACTAGGAGAACGTCTTTGTAGCTCAATCCATACTCTATGTCCTCCATTTTCAACAAAACACCAGATATCCAGACGAAGATGGCTCGTATCGCGTTTGCAACCTGGATACAAAGCGACAAGTGAGCGTGTACTATATAGGCAGCTGAATATATAAAAAGGTAGCTGTCTTCCTTAGAATAATAGGAACTTGACAAATTAAGAACCTTTCCGTCCAATTGGATTTGGGGGTTTTCTCTTCTCTTTTTATCGTCGTGAAATAGTGAGTGTGAGGTCTCCTGTGGACGTTGGTCGTCCTTGCCAGGAGACTTGATGCAATGGAA
>DATJMH010000041.1:0-7064 GCA_035508815.1 Saccharimonadales bacterium (SeqCode) | reverse complement strand
AGTTGGTTGTCAGCGAGACTCCGTTGAAGGTCTGGGTTGCGATGACGTTTCCGTTGATTGAGTTTGAAGCGGTGAAGACGTACTGGTAGTTTGGCGTTCCTCCAGAGATTGAGTAGGTTAGCTTTTCTGCCTGGCCCTGGTCAATCAGGACGTTTGATGACCAGAGCAGTGGGGACGCCAGTTGCTGATTGACCGTTATCGTGTTCGAGACGGAATTGAATACATACGGGGAGGCCGTTCCGAGGTCCGTGGCTATTACATTGTAGGAGTACGTCCCGACTGAGGGCTTGACGGCGTTGAACGAGACCGTACCTGCGCTGGAGCCGGTTATCGTGTTGTAGGTGCTCCCCGAGACGACGAGGTTTGCCGTGAATGGCGAGGTGCCGCCGCTGAGCAGTATGTTGTAGGTCACGTACTGCCCGTAATCAAGGACGCTGTTGCTCGGCCTGAGGAGCGTTGCGGATGGTTGTGAGCTCACCATGATGTTGGATGGGGACGATGTCGCGTTTCCTGAGTTCTGCTGGGACGAGGCTGCATCGGTGACCTGAAGCTCGAAGAGATAGTTGCCCGAGGTGGTGGAAGAGGTGGTTGAGAAGGTGCATGAGACAGGGCTGCTCGACTGGGAATTTCCTGAGCCGCAGTCCGAGGCTCCGTTGAAAGAGCTCTGCCCGGGCTTCTTCTCATACCACTGGTATGAGTATGGGGACAGCCCGTTCGATGTTGTGGGCGCAGTTATGGCTGCGGTCTGCCCGACGTCAACTGCCTCGGACTGCGGAGTTTGGACGGTTAGTGGATAATTGCCTGTTATGAACTCTGTAGCGTTTGAGTATTCTATGGCGTTGTCCACGGAAAAGCTCTGTATGGCGTTAGGAGGCGAATATGTGATAAGGCCGCTACCTGTTGTCGGTATCACAACGAGGTCATTCGCTGGGACCCACTCGTCCACATACATGTACGTAGAAGGCGTGTTGGAAGGGGGAGGCACAAGGCTGTAGTAGACTGGCTGCTCGGTGCCGAAATAAGGAAGCGCGTGGTACTGCTCGGTCATGAGCCCGGTGAAATAGCCGTTGTAGACGCCTGCCTGGAAGGAGCTGGATCCCAGGGCAGAATAGTATACCGATTCGTATGCCCCAGTGTTAAGGTCGTTCGCGGCGATCACGACATTGCCGTTTACGAAGGTAAGGGTCAGCTGTATCGTATCGCCCTGGTTTACCTGGCCTGAAAACGATTCCCCGCCGCCGCACTGGCATCCGGCGGGAAGGACCACGCTGTTGTTCAGGGCATTGAAAACGTCATAGACGAATTGGAACCCCGGAACGTGGCCTCCTCCCTCCAATGTCCAGTTCCAAGTTATTCCCGCCTGGTACCAGTAGTACTTCGTGGTAAGGCCGTTCAGGAGGTATGCTGGCCCGTAATTGTTGACATCCGACTGCTGGGTCGCGACCACATTGAAGCTCAACGAACTGAATGCCTGGTCGTATACGTTCCACAATTGCTGATCGTAGTTGGCAGCAGGCTGGGATGGGCCGGCAGTCCGGAAGTTTGCCGCAACGGTAAGCGGACCTGACCTAATTGGCAGGACGGATGGCGGATGGGTGCTGGATGTGACGTTGAATTGCGCCATGGATTGATTCGAGATGGTATAGTTTGTCACGTTTGCCGCTGAAACCTCCGCAGCAAGGCAGGCGAAGACTAGGCAGCTCAGGAGAAGCATGCACGATTTCGAGATTTTCATGTGGATCGTTTATTATCATTCGCTAGGCGAGGGTGGATGGGCCTGTGAGATTACCGCTGAAGGGCGTTGAGCCAACGGTAAGCAGGAACCTCGGCCCGCCGAAGCAGAAGCCTGGACTTAATATGACCCAGTATGTCCCCTGCGTTGCGTTGGCTGCGACGCTTACGGATGTTGAAACGTTATAGACTCCGCCGTATGAGAGTATCTCGTTGACAGGATACATCGTGACATTTATTCCAGTAGGGCCGTAGTTGCCGCCGCTAGGGTTTCCCTGGTAGTAGAGGTTGGCAGTGTTGGTGATACTTGCGTTTAGGGTTGAATTCTGGATTATGGCAGGCCCGACTTTGATCCGGTAATTTATCTGGCCGGAGTGCCCCGGGCTTATGACGTAGTCATTTCCATCTGAGGAGTTGGAGTAGGTAAATCCTGGAGAGCCGGTTATGTTGCTGTCCGTAGTGTAGTATAAAGTCGGGCAGCTGAGAGCAGGGAAGGCCCCCGGAAGTATCTTGGCAGGCAGCGCTGATTTGTTGATGGCCGTGCTGGCTGTATTGTTGGAGCTGTTCTGGGTACTTGCCTTTGGCACAAAAACGAGAAACGCCACAGCCATTACCAGAAGGGCCAGCAGGGCAAGGCCAATGAGCTGATCCGTCTTGAAGACGATTGGAGCGGTCTTAGGGTCCATGCTTATTTATAGACAGGTGCGATTTTATAAATATGATGAATTGGCGCTCTAGTCCTCTGTGAGAAGGCCCTCTTGCATGCTGGATCAGAGGCTCGCTCGCGGTCACTTCTGCCTGCGATTAAGGAGATGCAGCGAGATCAGCGCGTTGAGGTGCTGGTTTGTCACTATGCCCACCGGCCTGCCGCCTCTCACCACCACAGCCACGCCCTTGCCGCTGGTCTCCATGCGCTGCAGTGCGTCGATTATGCCCATGTTGGGCTTGAACTGAGGTATGGAGACCGCCAGATCTTCTGCGAGAGCGGCGCCGTTGACCGTCCTCCTGAATATGTCGAGCAGCATGAACTCGCCGCCTATCCTGGTGATCACTATGGAGATGCCGCGGCGCTCCACCAGCCTGTACAGCTCGCCAACCTTGGCCCTCGGGGAGACCTCTAGAAAATCCCTGTTTATCGCGGCGCCTATGGTGAGCCCCGCGGTGTCCCTCCTCAGCATTGTGTTCTGCAGCTCGGCCTGGGCGCCGCCGTAGAGGAAGAATGCGACTATGGCGTAGATGAAGAACTCGAAGGCCTTGTAGGCCAGCGAGGCGCTTATCAGCAAAAGATAGACAAGGGGGATGATGACGAAGAGCGCGGCTATGTACTTGCTCAGCCTCACTGTTATCACTGTCGCCTTGAATTCGTTGTACCTTCTCTCGAGGTAGCTCCTGAAGACCCTGCCCCCGTCCAGGGGGAATGCGGGCAGTATGTTCAGGATCCCGAGCGCTATGTTGAGCTCGAATGTTGTCTGGAGTATGAAGGCCAGAGTTCCTGGAGGTGAGAGCGCAGCAGCAACTCCGAATATTCCGCCCAGAAGGAAGCTCATTGTGGGCCCTGCTATTGCAATGTTGAACTCGGTCCTTGGCTCGACAAGCGGGTTGTCTATCATCGATGCGCCGCCTATGGGCGTGAGGATTATCTCGCTCACCCGAATCTTGTTCCTTATCGCAGTTCTGGAATGCGCGAGCTCGTGTATGAAGACGCAGACGAACAGCAGCAGGAAAACTATGAATAGGTTGATCGTGCTGAGTAGCAGTATGAACAGCATCAGCAATATGAAAGTCCAGTGTAGGCTAATCTTTATCCCCCAGACGCTTCCTATTCGTAGTGAGTCGGCGGCCATGGAAACCAGGAATTTACATTGGATATTGCCATGGCAAGTATAAATATTGTATGCAATAGATAGAGATTGTCATTATGGAAGTGGAATTTATAGAGAACTCTCCGGCCCTGCTCGTTAAGAGGGAGAATCTGCTAGTCGTAGGGGACGTGCACGTGGGAAGGGACGTGAAGCTGATGCGATCCGGCATACACCTGCCCTACGCGACGGAGAGGATAGCGAGGGAGATTCTGGAATTGTGCAGGAAATGCAGGGCAAAAGGCGTGGTGTTGTTGGGCGACGTGAAGGACAGCGTTGGCTACCCGACAAGGGAGGAATACCAGGAGCTCGGGAGGTTCTTTTACCAGCTTAGGGATATCGATGTGACAATTACAAAAGGCAACCACGACCCCAGGATAGAAGAGGTATTGAAGCGCCTCGGCGCCGACGTGAAGGTCGAGAAGGAGCTCCTGCTCGGGAAGGTTGCCCTCATGCACGGGCATGCGATGCCGTCCGATGAGGCGATGACCAAGAGCTGCGTAGTGACCGCGCACTCCCACCCGGCGGTTAGGATAAACGGGAAGCTCGAGAAGGCATGGGCTGTCGCAGGCACTGGTGACGGCGCCGGCAGGTTTTATGAGAAGTACAACAAGCGGATAAGACTTGTAGTCATGCCGGCGTTCAACGAGCTGATAACCGGGAGCGACCTCTCCACGGGGTACAAGTTTTCTCCTTTGTTCAGGAACAGGATATTCGACCTTGAGAGCGCCAAGATCTATGACCTTGGGAAAAAACTGATAGGCAACACTGCGTCTTTGACGGGCTAGACAGGATTCGGCTTGAACTTCTCCTTCACTTCTTTCATCTCCCTGTCGACCACAGCCTTCCAGGCAGGGAAGTCCTTCGGGCTCTTCGGGTAGGTCTTGTAGTGGGCATTGAGCGTCTTCATCTCCTTGACGCAGTAGAGCAGGTTCCTGAAGGCGTTTATGTTGGATATTCCGCTGAGTATCTTGTTGAATGTGCCTGCGAGGGTCAGCTCCGGCACTCTTCCGTAGCTCAGCTCCACCGCCTCCTCCTCCGTTATGAAATGCGCCATGCCGTAGTTGATAAGGTCGTTGTTGAGCGACTGCAGGTATATCCTGAATACCTCCAGGCCCGCGGTCTTGTTCCCGTAGACGTCGTTGTACCGTGTGTTGTACTTCCAGAGGAAATCCATGCTTGTGTCCTTCTTCGCAACCGCCTCGGCAGCTACCTCACCGGCTATTATGCCGGAGACCATAGCCGGGCCTATTCCCCCTGCGCTTATCGGGTTTGGCATTGCCATGCTGTCTCCCGCTCCCATGTACCCCGGGTAAACCAGGCTGTCCTGCTGCCTCCTCACGGTGACGGACCAGTAGCCCTTGCCATTGCCGTCTTCGGGATCCAGCTCCCATGACTTTATGAGGGGGTTCCATTTCACGTAGTCGTCGATCAGCATGTGGAGGGTGTCCTTCTTGCCCAGCTTCTCGTTCCTTATGTCGAGGCTCTTCTTCTCCACCCCCAGGCCTATGTTTATCCTACCGTTCCTCTTGGGAAAGACCCACCCGTAGCCTCCGGGGGCGAGCTTCTGGTTCAGGTGGATGAGCGCGTTCTTTGGATCATAATACCTGAGGTCGGTCCCCTCCAGCGTCACATTCATTATGTACCTTCCCGTGGATTCTATGTCGTCGGTGCTTACCTCCTTGCCTATGTATTCATTGACGGGAAGCTTCCTCCTGAGCATGCTAGCGACTCCGAGGGCGTCTATGACCACGTGCGCCTTTATGTTGACCTGCGCGTGCTTCTCGTCCCTGCCGTAGATGCCGGTCACCTTGTTGTCCTCTATGATCGGCCCCCCCACCTCGAAGTTGGTCACGTACTCCGCGCCGTTCTTCTTTGCGTAGTTGACGAACTTCTTGGCTATCTTGGGCCTGTCGAGCGTGTAGCCCTCCCCGTCGAATATGAACTTGTGCTCCAGGTCTGGGCTCAGCGCATATACGCCATCGACCTTGAG
This sequence comes from Saccharimonadales bacterium (SeqCode), assembly GCA_035508815.1. Classification (GTDB taxonomy): domain Archaea; phylum Micrarchaeota; class Micrarchaeia; order Micrarchaeales; family CABMGC01; genus JAJZIZ01. The sequence continues at coordinate 1,481 of DATJMH010000041.1, read as the reverse complement.
GTCTATCTCCGGCTCGCCGAAGGTCATGCCTATCGACTTGGTTATGAAATCGGTGTGGCTCTTAGCGACCGCGTCGCCGCAGACCCAGCCCCAGTTGGTCTTCTTGCCTGCCGCGCTGTAGTCGTTCCTGTCGAGCATGACCACCTTGGCGCCGCCCTTGGCCGCTGCGGCGGCTGCGAGCGCACCCGCTATGCCTGCGCCTGCGACTATAACGTCATATCTTTCTTCCAAAGAATTACTCCCTTTCCCTGTCCTTTACAACCACTATAGGTATGACTTCCTCCCTGAACTCCATCTCGGCAAGCTGCAGAGGCTCGTTTATCCCCTCCGGGACCTTTATCAGCGGAGGCGCGCCATATGCGAGCTGCAGCGCCCTGGCGCCTATTATCCTGGCCTTCTCGAATCTCGTGTATTCCATGATTAAACCAATTTTATAAGTGTCTCTTGCAATGTTGATCTCCCTGGTCGTATGGCGGGAAATCTGTCCTTCTCGGTAGCTATAACCATTAGGCTTAAAGATTTAAATACCTTCAGAATTGTGGAAGGCGGGGTCGCAGGCCATTAGTGAAGCATGCACAGCAAACTATAAAAGCCCGAACTACATGGATATAACCATGAAACACGGCAGCGAATCCCTCGAGGAAAGGATAGTAGTAGACGAGAGAATAATGGTCGGCAAGCCCATAATCAAAGGCACTAGGATAACCGTCCAGGCCATAGTCAGAAGGCTGGCCGAGGGTCACACCACAAAAAAAATACTGAAGGAATACCCAAATTTAAAGAGGGAGGACATAAAGGCTGCCATGGCTTACGCGGCCAGACTCGTGGAGGCCGAAGAGATAATACCCAATGTGCGCCTGGAGAAGATACACGCGTAGTCGACCTAAAAACAACTTGATGTTTGTATATGGTCAGGTTTCTCGTAGACGAATCAACAGGGAAGAGATTGGCGTTGTTGTTAATGAAACAGGGGCACGATGTGCTTTTTGTCGGAGATTGGAAGAGAAGCGCGTTGGACCATGAAGTGTTGGAAAAGGCATATAAGGAAAAGCGCGTATTGATTACAGACGACAAGGATTTTGGAGAGCTTGTTTTTAGGCTTGGCAAGAGTTCTGCTGGCGTTATATTGCTGCGGATCAGGACAACAGACACGCGTTTCAGGATGACTCTTCTTAAAAGACTGATTAGCCATATCGACGTAAATCGGAAGTTTATTGTAGTGAAGGACAATGCGATAAGAATTTCAAGAAAATGGTAGATATTGGATGAAATTTAAGGCTGTATTGAAGCTTACAAGGATAGAACACAGCATAATGCTTGTAATTGCAGTCCTCGCGGCCGAGCTTATAGCAAAGGGGCTGCCCAGCCTGCCCATCCTGGTCCTCAGCCTCATAGCCCCAGTGTTCATAAGCATGGCGGCGTTCGCGATAAACGACTACTTCGACCTCAAGGTCGACAAGATAAACAAGAAGATGAGGCCG
>DATJMH010000040.1:0-3314 GCA_035508815.1 Saccharimonadales bacterium (SeqCode) | reverse complement strand
AGAGGACGAAGGGAGGGGTGACGGGGCAGATGGAGGGACAGCGGCTGCTCTATGAATTTTTGATCAGCAAGGGGCTGGCCACGAAAGATACCATGTTCAGGCACGCCAAGGATTACATTGAAAGAAACATGGACCGGACGGTAAGCGACTTCGTGTATAAGATGCTTCAGATGGGCGTTCCTGTGTTCTTTGCGGACGAAGGGGGAAGCACATCCGCGTCTTATGCGATAAAGAGGCTTGCTCTCATGGAAATCGAGAAGCTTGGGAAGGTTGTCGCGATGAGCGACAGGATAATGTCCAGCGACTCCATGGCGTTTTTCATGGAAGGGCATGGAGAGATGCTGCATCTCGGCAAGCTTGTATTGACTGACGGCGTTTTCAATAAGGAGGTATTTGACGACCGGAACGTGCTGGTACGCGTGAAGAGAACCATAAGCAGCGCGGAGGAGAAGCTGGCGAGGGTTAAGGAGATGCTTGAAGCGCATAACTTGGCTTTAGGCGATGTGGTTGCCATATGCGGCAACCCTTCGGACGGCCTAGTCCTCAGGGAGGCGGGAACGGCGCTGATTCCGCCTTCAGCCACATGGGAGATCAAGGACAAGGACATTAAGGGCGCAAAGAGGATGGCGGCATAGTGAGCACGGCCCTCAGGAGCCTGTGAGCGTAACCTTGATTCCCGTCTCCGGAATCTCGGTCTCGGCCTTTCCCCTTGTTATTTTCCTTATGTTCATGGCGCCCTTTACCTCCGCTTCGCCTTCCTGCGGTAGGCCCTCAAAGACGACTTCCGCAAGCTCCGCATTCAGCGCCATGCCGTTCGAGTGCTTCCATTGCCTGATGAAGGCAATCGCCTTGCATATCTTGTCGCCAGCCTCAACGGCCTTCTTGTCGTAGGATCTGTCGTCAAAGGCAGGCCATGCTGAGAGGTGTATCGAACCTGCGCCCTCCGTTTCCTTGTATAGATTCAGGTACATCTCCTCGGTGGCGTAGGGGATGAATGGCGCGAGCATCTTCAGCACCGCGAGAAAGGATGTGTTCAGTGCGTAGTTTGCGCTTTTGTCATTGCCGTATATCCTGTATTTTATGAATTCCAGGTAGTTGTCGCAGAAGAACCAGAAGAACTCCTCGGCGACCCTCTTTGCACCGGAGTAGTTGTAGTCCTCGAACATCTCTGTCGCGTCCTTTGTCACTTCAGCCAGCTTGCCGAGTATCCACCTGTCCATGACGTTTGAGGTTTCCTTTCCTTCCGTCCTGTTGCCTGATACGAACTTCGCGACGTTCCAGAGCTTGTTTATCAGCCTTCCCCCCGCAACCACCTCCTTCTCCTGGAACGATGCGTCCTCGCCAAGCTTCGCCGAGCTTGCCCAGTACCTGAGCGCGTCGGCGCCGTACTTGTCAGCTAGCGGGATTGGCTCTATTGTGTTTCCCGCCGACTTGTGCATCGGCTTTCCGTGGGGGTCGAGGCCATAGCCGGAGATCATCGCGTCACCCCAGGGGAGCTTGCCTGTGTGGAGATAGCACTTCACAACGGTGGTGAAGAGCCAGAAGGATATTATGTCGTGGCCTTGCGGCCTCAGGGCCATCGGGTATATCTCGCTTATCTCGCCCTCCAGGCTCCACCTCCTGTTTATGAGTGGCGTTAGCGAGGAGGTGGCCCAGGTGTCCATAACGTCCTCCTCAGGCATGAACTCGGAGGAACCGCACTTGCACTTCTTGCTAGGCTTTGAGGAGAGCGGATTTACAGGAAGCTCGTCCTTGCTGGGCATCATCGGTTCGTCGCACTCCCTGCAGTACCATACAGGGAGCGGTATTCCGAAGAAGCGCTGGCGCGAGATCGACCAGTCCCATTGCAGCCCGTTTATCCAGTTGTCGTACCTGACCTTCATGTGCTCCGGGTGCCATTTTATCTCCTTCCCGAGTTCGAGCAGCTCGTCCTTCATGTCGAGGTACCTTATGTACCACTGCTTCTTGACTATGAACTCTATCTCGGTCTTGCAGCGCTCATGCACATTCACCACGTGCTCTATCTCCTTCTCCTCCAGCAGCTCTCCGCTCCTCTTCAGCTCCTCTATTATTGCCGCGCGCGCCTCCTTTATCTTCATACCCTTGAAGTGCCCGTCTGTCATCTGCCCTTTCTCGTTTATGGCTATCCTCAGCGGCAGGTTGTAGGCCTTGTACCACTCCACGTCGGTCACGTCGCCGAAGGTGCAGCACATGACTATCCCGGTTCCTTTCTCTGGATTGACCCTCCTGTCTGCCCTGACCTCCACCTCCTGGCCGAAGATAGGCACCTTGACCTTCCTCCCCACGAGCTTGGCGTTCTTCTTGTCCTCCGGGCTTATGAATATGGCGACGCAGGCAGGCAGCATCTCCGGCCTTGTCGTCGCTATGATCACGTCAGGGGCGAACCTTATCTTGACGAACTTTGACTTGAGGCTCTTGTCCTCAAGCTCCATCTGCGAGAGCCCGGTCTTGTCCTTGGGGCACCAGATGGTGGGTGTCTCCTTCCTGTAGGCCCTTCCCATCCTGTTCAGCTCTATGAAGGAGTACTGCGAGATCCTCTGGACGTCCCTGCTTATGGTGGTGTAGTAGTGCTTCCAATCGACGGATATGCCGAGCCTCTTGTATATCCCTATGTACATCTTTTCGTAGTCCTTGATGGTCGTCTCCACGAGCGCGATGAACTTCTCCCTGCCGACGTACTCGGAGGTTATGTTGTTCTGCTTCTCCACAAGCAGCTCGGTGGGCAGGCCGTCGTTGTCAAGCCCGAACGGGTAGAATACGGAATAGCCGCGCATCCTTTTGTACCTGGCTATGAAGTCGGCCTGCGAATAGGAATAGACGTGGCCAACGTGTATGAAGCCGGAGATCGTGGGAGGGGGCGTGTCTATGGCGTATACCTTCTTGCCTCCCTCCCTGAACTCGTATACCTTCTTCTCCTCCCAGTATTTCGATATTCTTTCCTCTGCCTCCTTGGGATTGTATCGATCATTCATGGCGCTCTATTGCCTTAATCTAATCAAGTATATATATTTGATTAAGTCCTGCAGAAAGATTAGCCGGGATCCCGGCGCTGGGCCCTATTCCCCCCACATCTCCGCCTTTATCTTCTTTTCGTCCGCACCTAGGCCCACCAATGCCTCCTTGACGGCTTTCACGAATGCCGGTGGGCCGCAGATGTAGCTTATCCGCTCCTTGAAGTCCGGCACGTCATTGACTATCATCTCGGCGTTGACGTGCCCCGTGGTCCCAGCCCAGCCGTCTCCAGGCTGCGGCCTGGTAACCGTTGTGGTGAGCTTGAACCTCGAGGTCTTCAG
>DATJMH010000039.1:0-3501 GCA_035508815.1 Saccharimonadales bacterium (SeqCode) | reverse complement strand
GTGCAGGAAATCGCTTTGTCTGAAAGGACATTCAAATGCGAAAGGTGCGGAATGTCAAAAGACAGGGATTTGAATGCGAGCATAAATATACTCAAAAGAGCTACCGAGGGACAATCGGGAAGTCACGCCTCTGGAGACGGTATAAGACCTTCGCACATGAAGGCGGTCGTCGAAGAACGAGGAACTACATTTGGGGTTTCATGATGACCAATCAAAAATCCCCATTGGAAGCCCACGAATTTTATTCGTGGGAGGATGTCACGCAAAACAACAAACTAAAAGATTTGTGATTGGACATGAACCGCAAAAACGCCGCAATGGCACTCCTCGCCCTCTTCATAGGCCTTATATTCATCTCATCCTATTTCACACTATCAAACCTCAATCCCGGGTCCCAGCAGCAGTCGCAGTCCGCCGCAAAGGCAACAGTGCCGCAGACGGTCTACGGATTCGCCTTTGCCAACGCCACCATAACGGGCTACAACAACACGATGACAATAGTAACGTCCTGCAACAACTCAGACGCCGCCGCCGTCGCGGCAAATGTCAGCCAGGTAGTCTCGCGCCTGGAGACCAATAACTCGATATACAACTCCTATTCCCTCGGGAACGAGACGCTTGTGGAGGCGGGAACCCTCAACACGGAATCCATATACAAGGTCTTCTCCACAGAACTCAACTCGACCGCGCTGTCATGCATCACCTTCTCGGCAAGCGCGGTAATAGCCCTGCCGGCGGTCCTCAATGTGTATGTGATAAACAGGACCTATGAGCTTGCAGTGCCGGCCTCGCTGAGGACATCCAGCGTTCCTGCCACCCTGTATCCTAACATGACGGGCATAGTGCCTGTGAGGGTATCCACCCTTGTAACAAACAACGGTACCATCTACAGCCTGAACGTCACGGAAACAAAGTGACCAAATGATAAACGAAGAAGTGAAAGAGGAGATAAGGAAGGCAGCACTCAAGAACGCGCTCGATTACGGCAGGGCCAGGGAGTCAACTGTCATCAACTCGGCGCTTTCGAGGTTCCCGGAGCTCAAGCAAAACATAAAGGAACTCTCCGCAGCGGTGAAGGAGGAGGTAGGCAAGATAAACCTCCTGGACAAGGAGGAAATAGCCAGGGAGGCGGGAGCCTACTCCGCTGAATTCGAGAAGGCCGCCGAGGAGAAGGCGGAGAAGTCCTCAAGGCACAACTTCTGCGTCGAAGGTGCCGAGGAAGGGAAATTCGTCACAAGGTTCCCCCCGGAGCCCGGAGGCTACATGCACATAGGCCACGCGAAGCCCATATTCATAGAGGACGAGCTCAGGCGCATATACAAGGGCAGGATGATGCTATATTTCGACGACACAAACCCTGACAACGAGAGGCAGGAGTTCGTGGATGCGTTCCACGAGGACTTCAGGTGGCTAGGCATAAGCTTCGACGGGGAATACTACGCCAGCGACCACCTACCAAAGCTTTACATCTACGCCGCACAGGCGATCAGCAAGGGCGGAGCATATGTCTGCACGTGCGGCGCCGAAACCGTAAGAAAGGGAAGGGAGTCGGGGCAGGAATGCGAACACAAAAAACTGTCAGCGGAGGCGAACATGGAGCTGTGGAGGAAGATGCTCAACGGCGGCTTCAAGGACAACGAAGCCATACTCCGCCTCAACTCCGACCTCAAGGCGCTTAACACCACACTAAGGGACCCGACCCTCTTCAGGATAAAGAACGCGGAGCACTACCGGCAGGGCAGGAAATACTCGGTCTGGCCCACCTACGACTTCTGCACTCCCATAGTCGACTCGATCAACGGCATAACCGACGTCCTGAGGAGCAAGGAGTACGAGATGAGGGACGAGCTCTACTTCAGGGTACTGGATTTACTTGGGCTCAGAAAGCCGAGGATAACCAGCTTCTCCCGCCTTGAGATAACCAACAACCTCACCTCGAAAAGGAAGATAAGAGATCTCATAAGCCAAAAGCTGATATCCGGGTGGGACGACCCGAGGCTTGTCACCATAAGGGGGCTGCGGAGGCGTGGGGTGAGCCCAGAGTCCATACGCTGGTTCTCGCTCAGCTTCGGGATGGGAAAGTCCGAGAGCAGCATAGGGATAGAAAGGCTCCTCTCGGAAAACAGGCGTCTCCTCGACCCGCGCGCAACCAGGCTCTTTTTCGTCGAAAAACCGACCAGGCTAAGGGTAGAAGGCATTCCGGAGGAGGGAAGGGCCGTAAGGATGAAGTGCCATCCCTCCCAGGACATGGGATACAGGGAATACGGGCTGACCAGCGAATTCTTTATAAATGCATATGACGCTATCAATCTCAAGAAAGGCGATCAGGTAAGGCTGAAGGACGCTTTCGAGATAAGGATCGAAAGCAGGGGGGAAGACTCCCTGGAGGCCTCCTATATGGGAGAAGGGAGCAAGGGCTCCCAGAAGCTCCAATGGGTAAACGAAGGAAACTATGTGGAAGGAAAGGCGTTGATGATAGGCGATCTGCTGGATGGCGGCGAATTCAACAAGGAAAGCATGAAGACAGTGGAAGGATACGTCGAAGCGCACGCAGCTAGGCTAAAGGAGGGAGAGACCGCGCAGTTCGAGCGCGTCGGCTTCTTCAAGCTGGACAGCAAGAAGGAGATGGCCTTCATCTCGATGTAGGAAGTGGCACCATGAGCGGCATATTGATAAAGGACGACAAGGCAAGGGACGCCAACGAGACCTTCGAGAAGGGCATACTCAGGAAGGTCATACGGGAGAGCTGGCAAGGAGACGTCAAGCGCGCAGCCATCGACCCCAAAATATCACAGATGCTGGACGAGCATGCCACTAAAATGGAAAGCCTGCTCGGCACCTTCGACTACGGCGCGCTGTGCATGCCCAACATAATCTCCAATACAAAGAAGATGTCCTACAAGGAGCTTGTCGCGTACCTCTCACTCCTGGAATCGATAGGCGTCGGCTACAAGCACTGGTTCAACAGCGAGTTCGCCAACATCTTCCTTGCGGGGCTAACTCTGAAGGCCAGGGACTCCCAGACAATAACAAGGCATCTTGACGCTTTCCTTGCAAGCATGGAGAAGAGGCTGACCTATTACAGGACCAAGTCCGAGAAAGAGAGCCTCAGCATAGACGCGCTGATCATGGAGTATGAGCGTAAGAACTCCGGCTTCCTCAAGTTCTTCAGGAAGGGGGAGATATCGCTGCTCAGGAAGATGATAAGCATGAGGAACGCGAAGGCCAAGACCCTCTCCCGGAAGAGGGACAGGTACTCAAACATAGTCGTCAAGGTAAAGGGGCAGAAGAAGTAGCGCGACAGCTGCCTATGAGAACTGTTTTGCCTTGTGCCGCGATCCCAGCACCCTGATCGCCTCGGCCACGCCCTTCGAGACGTCTATGAGGCGCGCCTGCTGGAACGGCACCGTGTTTGTTCCGTATAGCTCGGAGACGCCCGCCTTGACTATCCTCTCATACGCGTTGCCCGCCATCACAAGGTGCGCCGCGGCGGCTATTATC
>DATJMH010000038.1:0-10174 GCA_035508815.1 Saccharimonadales bacterium (SeqCode) | reverse complement strand
TGCGGGTTTATCTTGGGCACCGGGCCTGCCGCTCCCTTCGCTTTTGCCATAGAATTCACTCATATATTGCATAAGAAGCCTTTTAAAGGTTATCAGTCGCTCCTAAGCGCCAGCCTGCCATCCAGGAGGTCCAAACCCGAGGTAAACCATGTTGTAGGGAAGTTTTATATAGATGTCAATGCGATATCTGATTGGGGAGCGTAAGTTGCATTTCGCATAGTAGCTAACGCGCACCGGGGAAGATCAAATGCCGGGGAACACGGGCTTACAGGTGGAGCACAGGGTAGAGCGAGCCATGGCCGTGCTCTCGAAGGAGAAGACCACCCACAAGCACGGCGACAGGTGCCTCAAGCTGATCAAGCACATAGTGACGCCCGGGGAGGAGACCATAATGGAGTGCAAGCAGAGCCACTTCCACAGCCTCTCGCCGACAAGGATAATAGCCACGACGCGCAGGATAATAGTCGTAAGGCCGTCCTTCTGGGGGCTTTACCTGGGGCACGACCTCGCATCCCCCACCGAATACAGCATAATACCGTACAAGCACCTGATCAGCGTCATAATGTCGAAGGGAAGGCTGATGTCGACCCTGCACATGAGGATACACGGCTTCACTGACACTACCTCCTTGATGAAGGACGAGGGGGAGATCTACGGCATAAGGACCCCCGAGGCGATAAAGCTCGCAAGGTTCCTGGAGGAGATCATAGAGTACAGCGGCGAGGATGAGAAGGAGGAGAAGAGGGCATCCGAGCTTATGGGAAAGGGAAGCCAGGAGGCCCAAAACACGAAGAAGGTAAACCTTGAAAGGTCGAAATTCCTGATAGAAAGCGGTTCCAGCTTCGTCTGGCTGGGAGTCGAGCCGCTGGGATACGTCTCAACCATACTCGGCGTGGACAAGAGCAAGGTCATCAAGACAGACACCAGCGAGATCACGAGCGCAGGCCCCGAGGCGCTCCAGAAGTTCAGGAACTGCATCTTCGTCGGCTACGATGGGATAATGAGCGACAGGGTCTCATCCTACCTGAAGAGGAACCACGGCATAGACTCGTACGTGCTCGAGGGAGGCATAACGAACGTGGCCCACGAGTATTTCACTAAGATAAAGTAAGCTAAGGGGCAGAGTACCCGGCAGTCCAGGAACTAGTAAACACCACATTAGTGGGAACTCCGTTGTTGAGGTTGCCGCTGTAGTCGTTCGCGTTGCCGTTGAGCGGCCACCATCCCACAAGATTGTTGAGCAGTACTGGTCCTCCGCCTATCCCTGCGGAATATAGCGCAGCTATCTCGTTGGCTGAGAGTGAGGTGTTGTAGACCTGGAGATTGGCCTCGCTAGAGGCGTATAGCGAGATCTTATTTGTCGGGTTCTGGCCCACACCGTTAAAGCAGTTTGCTGAACAGGTATAGATCAGGCTGCCATCAAGCCAGATCTGCTGCCCAGAGGCTCCATATTCTGTCGTCGCCAACTGATACCAGGTATTCGTACTTAGGGTGTAGAATGTTGCCAAATTGCCTGGCGGGCCGTATGCCAGCGAGCAAGTATTGGAAGCGGACCAGAAACTCAACCCATATCCAGTCAGTCCTATCCCGTTGAATGCCTGGAAGATGTTATTCCACTGGGAACTGCTGCAGCCATTTATGTAGACCCATGCAACCACTGTAAACTGACTCAGGGTATCGACAGACGAGTATGGTATGGTGACGAAGCTGCTCGCACTACTGAACTTCCCAACGTACTGCGGCAGCTCGTTGTTGCATACGCCCTCAGTATTGATGAATGTGGTAGTTCCAGGCCCGTTCGGCCTATAGACCTGGCAGCTTCCCGCGGCGACCTTCGGCGCTAGGGTTGCAGAGTTGAAGAAACCAAGTCCAAAAAGAGCGCCAAGCACCACCGCAATGATGAGTATGGCCCATCCGTAGGTCATCAGGTATTCCATTGCGCTCTGAAGCCTGAACCCAAGCAAAAATACACCCAGTATAAGCTTCCAAAGAAAGGTATAAATACTTGTTTATGCGATAATAAGATTAACTTCTCAGACAGCAAAATCAAGATTCTTTTTATAAAAATAAAACATAAAAGTGATACAATGGCAGAGAACCAACTAGGAGGACAACAGTATTTGATACTACCTGAAGGGGCAAGCAGATTGATAGGGAAGGAGGCCCAGCGGACAAACATAGCAGTGGGCTACGCGGTCGCAAGCATAGTAAGGACCACCCTCGGGCCGAAGGGTATGGACAAGATGCTCGTCAGCGAGCTCGGAGACATCATAATAACGAACGACGGCGCAACCATATTGCAGGAGATGAACGTAGAGCACCCGATAGCAAAGATAATGGTAGAGATAGCGAAGACGCAGGACAAGGAAGTCGGTGACGGCACAACCTCTGCGGTGATAGTCGCGGGAGAGCTGCTCAAGAACGCCGGCGGACTGCTGGACCAGGGAATACCGCCTGCAGCGATAATCAAGGGGTACGAGATGGCAAGGAGCAAGGCCGAGGACGTCCTACACGCGATAGCGGGGAACATAGACATAAACGACGACGACAAGCTCCAGAAGATAGCCATGATCTCGATGGGCTCCAAGAACATAGGAAGCCCAGAGACCAAGAAGATGCTCTCAAAGCTCGCTCTACAGGCGATAAAGCAGGTTTCCATGAAGGCAGGAAACAAGGTAACGATAGACAGGGACTTCATAAAGCTGGAGAAGAAGGAGGGAGGCTCCATAGAGGAGACCACATTCATAAACGGAGTGCTGATAGACAAGGAGATAGCGCACCCCGGAATGCCCAAGTCGATAAAGAACGCCAACATAGCGCTCCTCGACATAGCACTTGAAATAGAAAAGACCGAGACTGACGCAAGGATCGAGATAACGTCACCGGACCAGATGCAGGCCTTCCTCGCGCAGGAGGAGAAGATGCTCAAGAACATGGCCGACAAGATAGCCAAGAGCAAGGCCAACGTGATATTCGTGCAGAAGGGCATAGACGATGTAGCCCAGCACTACCTCTCAAAGGCAGGCATAATGGCCATAAGGAGGGCTAAGAAGAGCGACATGGAGAAGCTCGCAAAGGCAACCGGCGCAAGACTTGTAACAAGCCTTGACGACCTTACGCCAAGCGACCTCGGGTTCGCCGGAGTGGTGGAAGAGAGGAAGATCTCCGGAGAGCAGATGGTATTCGTTGAGAAGTGCAAGGACCCGAAGAGCGTGACCATCTTCATAAGGGGAGGCGCAAAGCAGACGGTGGACGAGGTCGAGAGGGCCCTCACCGACGCGCTCGGAGCGCTCTCAAGCGCTGTCGAGTCCGGAAAGTACGTAACCGGAGGAGGCAGCATCGAGATAGAGGTAGCGCAGAAGGTCAGGGACTACGCGACAGACGTCGGAGGAAGGGAGCAGCTTGCAATACAGGCCTTCGCTGACGCACTGGAGGTAATACCCAAGACGCTCGCCGACAGCTCGGGAATGGACGCGATAGACACGCTGGTCAACCTCAGGACAAAGCACAAGTCCGCATCGGGGAAGAGCTTCGGGATAGACGTTTACACGAACAGCATAGCCGACATGGAGAAGCCAGGAGTGATAGAGCCTCTCAAGGTCAAGCTCCAGGCGCTCTCAAGCGCAACAGAGGCCACCGCGGCAATCCTCAGGATTGACGACATGATAAGCTCCAAGGGAAGGGGAGGCGGAGGAGGAGGCGCTGGCGGCCCAGGAGGAATGCCTCCTGGAATGGGCGGAATGGAAGACTGAAAGCAAGAACCCAGCCTTTATTAAGAACGGGACGCAGCCCTACATCTCTATTCCCGTACCTCCAAAACCCCCGCGGAAGGGGTTTCCCATAGCGACATTTCCGCGCTGCGTATCGACCGGCGACAACTCCACGCAGATCAGGAATTCCAACAATACCAGGTTAGGGATGACTCCGCTTCTTACCACGTTCATGGCGTATGCGCCCTTGGTAAGTTGCCCCAACTTCTGCAGCAGGCTTCCACTAAGAGCCTTGGTTATCTTAGCGACCAACTCTCCGGCGCCGTCGGTTATCTCAAACTCAAAGCCGCTCCAGTTTCCTGTCGCCTTTCCTATTGTATTCCCTTCCGGATCTTCTATGGACATCTCGTTCGACAGCATATTGGAAAGCATACCCCTATTCACTATTGCCATTACGCTGCCATTCTTGTCCCCTCGCCTCAATTCAAACTTAGGCGTCATGGATAATATGACCCTGTGTACGGTTCCCACCGGCGTGCCGTCTTGCTTTTCTATGGTCATACCGCTCAGACCGGATTTGGTAACGAATAGCGTATTGTTATCCTTATCTTTTATGCTAAGGTTCCCAAAAGCCGTGGCCCTTTCTATGAGATAAAAGTCAAAGGACAGCGAATCATCAACTTTGTCCTGATCCATATTAATTACTCCTCGCTCAAAGCCATTTGAACACATATCTTTATAAGGCCGACTTAACGCACTTCAGGCATACAAGGCCCTGCCAATAGCTTCCGGACGCCCAATGTCCTCTAAAAGACTAAAGATTATATACCTTGAGCGACTCAATATTAGTCACAGTCAAGCATGATTCTTACCACGTACAGGTTGTATTATGGCAAAATTGATAGTCACAGGGACGCCGGGTTCAGGGAAGACCACCGTCCTATCCAAAATCAAGAATGTCAGGATCATAAGCCTTTCAGAGGAGATGCTCAAGCTCTCCTCCCAGAAGGGGGTGAATGACAGGGACAAGCTGCGCTACATGTCTTATTCAGACACGGCCAAGATGCGCAAGGAGGTGATAGAGAACGTCATAAACAAGATAGACGAGGACGCCCTCATAGACACGCACCTCACAGTCAAGAAGAAGGCCAGGTACATGCCAGGCTTCTCGCAAAGCGACCTCGACTCGTTCAAGGGTCTCTGCGGCATAATATACATAGACGCCCATGCAAACGACATCCTCTTCAGGAGGCTCGCAGACAAGACAAGGACCAGGGAGGACGAGCCCGAGGAGGAGATACACGAGCAGAGGAGGCTGAATACGGCAATAGCCGCATACTACTCTGCCTATCTAAATGTCCCACTTTACATAATAAAGAACAGGCAGAACCAGCCCGACCTCGCTGCAAAGGAGGCGGAGGAAGCAATCAAGGAATCCCTGGAAAAGTCAAAATGATAGCATGATATCTCTAGCAATCCAATTATTGGCAGTCGCCGTGGCCTACGGCGCGTTCTCCATAGTCCTGCAGAGGAAGCTCATAAACGTGGACAGGATGTACGAGATAAGGGCCAGGATGAACCAGGGGACCAAGCACCTCACCGACATGATGAAGGCCAACGCAGACAAGGCCGCGATATCGGAGAAGCAGAAGGAGATAATGGACATCAGCTCGGAGAGCATGAAGCTCCAGTTCAAACCATTGATAATAATCTTCCCGATATTCCTCCTTCTCTACTACGTGGTCCTTCCGCTCCACTTCAACATGGCCGCCACGCTCACAGTGGCGTCCGTCACCCTCAGCTACCACTGGTTCTTCGTCGGGGCGCTCTTCATAATAGGCATAATACTCTCTACGGCGTTCTCCATATACGACAGGAAGAGGCTCAAGGAGAAGTACAACTTCGGCCTGATGCAGCCATCGTTCAAGACCGAGCAGCCGGCCTCATAATCAAACAGGTGTAAATTTGCCAAAACCAATGCACAGATCTAGAAGCATGAGAAGGATGGACCGCGTAACGCCCAAGGGAAGGCACGTAATACATTACGAGAGGAAGAAGGCCTCGATGCCGCACTGCGGCATCTGCAAGGCCGAGCTCAGCGGAATATCGATAAACGGAAGGGCCAAGGGGAAGAGCCTCAAGTCAAATTCGAGGATATTCGGGGGCGCACTCTGCGGTAGGTGCACCTCGCAGGTAGTCAAGTACGCGAGCAGGGTGGAGCACGGGGAGATGAAGCTCAGCGACATCGGAATCAGGCAAAGGGCATACATCCTACAGATGATATCGCACTAGCCCCACAGAATCCCATTCCACCATGGAAGGGCTATGTATCAACCGTGTTCGTGTACGCGTATAGGCCATCATCCCCTCCAACAACAACCTTATAGCCTGTGCCAGTCACCGGCGATATCACGATTCTGCCGCTATCAAACGACGCGGTCCCGGAGAAGCTGAAGGTGGCGGAGGCCCCCGGAGCCAGCAGATATCCACTGCCATACGTCGCATTGTCTCCATAGGGCAGGCTCAGCTGCCCGTTGCTGCCTACTACGAACCCTAGAGCCTTGATGTTGCGTATCAGGACGCCAAGGCGGACAAGGTTGACCATTCCCGGACTGTTCAAGTCTACGCTTCCATTCTCGTCTATCTGCACCCCACGGTCATTCAGTATAGTACCTAGGTTCTGATGCACATCGCCTCCCGCATCGGGGTACTGCTTGCTCTGTGCGTCCATGGCAGGGAGCAGCAATACGCTAAAATTCCCATACAGGAAGACATCCCTGATATCCATGCTCCTGTTCCCATTGTTTCTCACAGTCACCGAGAACGTCATATTATTTCCAAAGGAAGAAAGCCCGCTGGACCCTACGGTTATGTTTTCCCCCTCCTGAAATCCCCTGAGCCTTGCAGGGTTTACAAGCTTTCGCGAGCCTACGAATACCGCCTTCACCGAAGGCAGCATAACAAAGACAGTTGAGTTGTCGGTTACCAGGGTGACTATGGTCGGCGAGAGGTCTATCAGGATGGAGCCATTGCTTATTCTCTCCGCATTCACCGCGGCTGTTATCTGCCCGCCTGGCACTGTTACGTTGTACGTCGTCCCGTTTATTGTTATGTACGAAGAGGTCACCGCAAAGCTGACCTGGTCTATCGACGCGTTTGCTGGTATTATCGCGCTTCCGATCAGGGTACTTGAATTCACAAGGCCCATCAGGTCTACCGTTCCGGATCCGGTCCCGGATATCCACCCGGTGTTATTGTCAGGGCCAGAAAGATGGGCCCTTACTGAAGAATAGCTAATCACCAAGGCCTGCGTCCCCGCGGGAACCTGTGGAGGGTCCGTAAGCTGGAAGTTCAATACGTGCTCGGAGCCGGTCAGGCCCAAGGACAGCAGGAAACCTGCCGCAATCAAGACGATCAACCCTGCAACCTGCCTCTTAGACAGGATGCCAAACAGAAACTTTCTATCGTTTATTGCTCTGCCCATTCTCTCACATAAATAGATAGAATCTAATTTATTAATACGCTCCGAAACAATTCGCTTTTATTTCGCCTTTTATCTCTCAAAAAGCATACACCATCAAGAAGTCACATTGGTTGATACCGAGACCCCCTGGTTTCCTACAACAGTGACATTGTAAGCGCTTCCCTGGACCGTAGACATCACTATCTGGCCATCCCCTATAACCATCTCCCCTGAAAAGGTAAACGTCGCGGAGTCTCCGGAGGTAAGGAGATAGCCGCTCCCCCGAACGTCTCCCTCTCCAGTGGGCAGGATAAGCGTCCCGTTGCTAGTAACCAGGAAATCCAGTGTCTTAAGGCTTCTTGCGGCAACCCCTATCCGTACCAAGCTTGAGACCTTTGGAATGGAACTTAAATTGCCGGAGAACCCTCCCTGCTCTATCTGTATGCCGCTGATCGAAACGATAGATCCAATGCCTGCCCCTACATTCGTAGTAATATTTGTTATTCCTGCGTGCTGCCTATCTACATTGGCTGAGGCATTTGCCCCTATTGTAACATTTGCTGCTTCCGTTAGGTTTCTAATACTGAGACGGCTCAAAACACTGGCATTTGCTGTCGTATTCGACCCTGTTGTGCCGTTAAGCATATCCGAAGCGCCGCCTATCACTGCAGAGACGGCTCCAGTCCCGGCTGATCCTATAGACGTGGAGCCTCCATCGCCATCTCCGTTTCCTGTATTGCCTCCTCCCCCGCCTCCACTCGCTCCAGAGCCCCCTCCCAAGATGCCGCTCACCTGGCCGATGTCAGGAGTGTTCTCTACCTGGAGCGGCGCCTTCGGCAGTGCATCAGTGGATGACTGCGCAGATACGCCTAAGTCAGGTATTACCAGCGCCGTAAAGTTGCCCCTGAGAACTATGTTCCTTATATCTATGCTGCTGTTCCCGTTATTCTTTACGGTTACGTAGAATGTGGTGTTCTTTCCATAAGGCATTAACTCTGCAGAGTCGATGGAGATATTGGGGCCTATCATGTTTAATCTGGCCTTTTCTGTATCATTCAGGCTTGTTGTACTCCCAACGACATTTCCGGTCCGAGATCCGACGAGAACGGCCTTCACCGAAGGCAGCATGAAGAAAAGAGTGGAATCATTTGTAAATACGGTCAATACTGTCGGAGAGAGGTCTATCAGGAAGCCTGAGCCCCCATTCAGGCTTTCATTGCCTTCAATCCCCGCAGTAATCTCCGTCTCTGGGGAGACAACGCTGAAATTAGTGCCGTTTATTATTATCCTTGCGGAATTAACTGAGAAATTGACCATATCCACGCTGTCGTTTTCCGGTATCACCACATTGGCTATGATCGTGCTCGTGTTAACGAGCCCCATCAAGTTGAGCGTACCATTGCCTACTACGGAGATCCAGCTGCTGTTCCCGCCGTCTTCGCCTAAGACATGGGCCTTGATAGACGAATAACTTACTATCAGGGCCTGCGTCCCCGCCGGAACCTGGGGAGGGTCCGTAAGCTCAATGCTGACTACCTTCTGCCGGGCCTGCGCCCCCGAATGCGATGCGAATCCATAAATCAGGAAAATCCCAACCAATACTGCTAGACCGACGGCCACCACCTGCGGAAGCCTCTGCCTCAACAGGCCCCCTTCCCTAAGGACCGCTTCCGGGCTGAATTCCGGGTTTGCTCTGTAGTATTTCCATTTTTTAATGTACGGGTTGTCAACAAGGCTTATGGCCCCTATCCTATTCAACTCTTCAATATGCTTGCTCACGGTGGAAGGAGCCAGGCCGAGCTCCGCGCTAATCTCCGTAAGGGTCATGTTGCCCTTCAAGAGCAACTTGATTATCCTCCTTTTGGTATCCCATGTCTTGCTCATTTATGCACAAATAACCACGCAGTTTAATTTATAAATACCTTACCTAACCATTCGTATTTGTTTCGCTTTTTATCTCTGAAAAACCATGCGAGAAGCTAAATCGAGACTCCGAAAAGCCTCAATATCACAATCACAAGAACCGCGGGAAGCCCGAACAGTGCGGTGACTATTATGACAGGGGCGCTAATCGCTATTCCCAAGTTGAAAAGCGAATCGAGAATCCATATGCTGAGGAGGCCCAGTATGCTATTCACCAACATCCCTATGATAAATCTGCCCAAGAAGAAAATGATGAACACAACCGCAAGGATGGCGAGGACTATGAGGATTTCCGGAAAAAACGCCGCAACGGTCAGTGCAAGTAACATCTCCATCACCGGATACTACTCTAACTCACCGCTATTGTGGCTATCTGCTCCTCAACAGGGCTGCTGTCTTGCGGCGTGGTGTAAGAAATCCAGAGGTAGCCCAGCATAGGCGCGCCCTGCCTTACATAGGGCGCAAACGGCAGGACAACATTTACCGACCTGCCCGAGGACAATCCGCCGTCCACTACCCTGTAGGGTATGGCGTAGTTGAATCCTCCTGAGCTCTCTATGCCCTCTTGGGACTGGTTAATGAACTCCAGGGAAGCCGTTGTCCAATTCAACGAAGAATACTGGGTGAGGCTGAATACTATGTACCCCGTGGAGTTCGTGTAGCTTAGCACTGGCTTTGTGCATGAAATCCCCGCGACCGCTATGCAGCTGTTGACAACCGACTGGTAATCAGAGAGGTTTGCGTTGTTTGGATTCACCACCGCATTGACCAGCCCAGGCAGTGCTGCCGCGCCTATGAGCGAGACGCACCCGAAAAGCAGCGCCAGTATCCCAATTGCAATTATGATTATACCTCCGATGCGCCTACCGCGCTCTCCAGGGTATGTCCCGGCGCGCATGTTTCTTCCTATGATCAATAGGACTGCACCAATCACGATTCCAATGATTGCAGCAATTATCAAAACGCCCTCCAAGCCGGAGGCGATGCCACTCAGGAGATTGGAGCTCTGCGCAAAGACAGCGCCTACTGAGCTCAAGGCCACGGCAATAATCAATGGGTATATTCTCATAGAATCACA
>DATJMH010000037.1:0-11706 GCA_035508815.1 Saccharimonadales bacterium (SeqCode) | reverse complement strand
AGTTTCAGCCAGGCGACCTTCGCAGGCATATCCGCATCGGCCCCGGGAGTCAGCACCGCAGCTAACGCCATCAACACGGTCACCTTCTGGATGCTCTACAAGGGCTCCGGGACAAGCACCGCGCTGGCGCTCGGATCTGGGACAGGAATAGGGATAAACACGGGATACCTGGGATTCACTGGAGGCGCTGAATCATATGGAATAAGCTCTTCATCCTACAACAACCAATGGGTATTCGTGGCCGCGCAGATACAGAACGGAGTGGCGGCCTCGAGCGCCAATGACATACTGTACATAAACGGCGCCAAGCAGTCAAGCCTCGGAGGAGGCTCGGCGCCCACTATGACGGCAACGCAGTCAGTCTACATAGGGAGCAACGGCGTGGCGCAGACATTCAACGGACTGCTTGCGAACGTCCAGATATACAATTACTCGCTCTCAGGAAACGAGATAGTGGCGCTCTACGACTCCGGAATAGGCGCCGACCCGCAGGCCATAACCAACATCGCGGGATGGTGGCAGCTCAACGGCAACGCCAACGACTACAGCGGCAACCTGAACAACGGCGTAGCTACAAACGTGGTCTACACGAGCTCATGGACAGCAGGATACACCGCCCCGTAAGGGCATGGCCTGGCCACATAGTGCTTTAAACATTTCTTGCCTAACCCTTATTCATGGGCTTACTGAGAATACAGAACCTGATGAGCAACGAGCTCGCCAAGAGGAACTTCCTCAGCAGGCCTCCCGAGCCGCCGTACGAGTTCCTGCTCAACGACCCGACCAACTCCATATTCATAGGCGTGACCAAGCTCTTCAACGTGCCTTTCACGTGGTCCTTCGCCACGCTGACCAACCCGCACATCAGCGTGGTGGGGATAACCGGCTCTGGTAAAAGCTTCTTCGTCAAGACCTTCCTGACAAGGGCCAGCTACGTCTGGGGCACCAATTCCATAATAATAGACTGGGCCGGAGAATACCTCTCCTGGGTCAAGCAGAGCGGGGGCACGGTCATATCCTTCTCCAAGGGCGACTACCTCAACATAATGGACCTATCGGGCATGAAGCCGATAGACAGGTCCAAGCAGATAATGAACTCGCTGGACATACTGACCGACATCTCGGAGTACCCGGAGCAGAGGAGGCTCACCTCAGAGGCTGTCGAGCAGGCCTACGTCAACTTCGGCTTCAACATAGCCCTTCCACCGGCCCCGGGGAAGGAGCCGCCGACGCTCAAGGACGTCGTGAGCCTGCTGGAGGAGAAGCAGACCGAGGGCTCCTACGCATACCCTGCGGAGCTGGAGAACGCGATATACAGGCTGAGGCAGTTCTCGAGGCCCGGCGAGGACTACTTCGCCAACAAGTCCACCATAGACATAGGCAAGCTCTCAAGCTCCGGCCTTGTCGACCTTGACCTGTCCAGCCTGCCTGACGAGCGCTTCAGGGCGATGGCCGCGCTCTTCATACTCCAGACCCTCAAGGAGAAGATGAGGATGGAGGGGTGGAGCGCCAACGCCGGCCTCAAGACCATAGTGACGCTAGACGAGGCATGGAAGATAGCGAGCGACGAGAGGAGCGACGCCGTGACGATAATAAGGGAGGGCAGGAAGTACTCGTTCGGACTGATAGTCGCGTCCCAGAACCCGACCGACATAAACGAGGCCATCTTCTCAAACGTCGGCACAACGATAATGCTCAGGATAAAGTTCGAGAAGTTCATGCAGTACCTCCAGGGCTCTCTTAACTTCTCGGACTTCATAAAATCGGAGATAGGCAAGCTGGGGGTGGGCCAGGCCGCGGTGGACATGTCATTCAACACCTCGGTGAAGTTCCCAAATGTATTCATGCTCAACCAGATAGTCGGGGAGCTGCCGCTGGACACCTTCACCATAACAATCAACGACATACTGGAGCCGAAGGAGCTCTCCGACCCGAAGATAAGGAAGGAGTACGTCTACGACAGGATAACACTCAACTCGAAGCTCGTGGAGAACGGGCTGAACTCCGAAGCCATACTCGGCATATTCAAGAAGATAGGCGACCAGAGCCGACTCATAGACATAAGGAAGCTGGCCGATGCGATGATCAGGGAGAACGTGGGGCGCGACACCATAGTCGGGTTCCTAAGGGATATAGGCCTTCCTGATTCAATAATAACAAGGGTATTCACGTATGTTGTGGCTTAGGTGCTGTTTTGCCTGGAAGTTTTAGCGTAAATAGGATAGACCTCAAGAAGATGCTCACCTCGCTGGGAGTGAGCGACGGCGCCGCAGAGGGCGTCATAACGACGCTCAACAAGATGCACAGGCACGTCAATGTGGTCTTTTTCGTCGACATGCTGGAGAAGCTCGGCCTCAAGCAGTACGACATAAACAACATACTTAGGCGGATAGGCGTCGACGACGCGTCAATAGCTGAGATATTCAACGTCCTCGACGAGGAGCGCATACAGAGCACTTTCGGGAAGGTCGTCAAGCTGGAGGTGGAATGAGATGCGCCAGAGCTACTGCATAGTCTGCGGCTCCAGGAAGGACGGCATAGAGATCAGGGAGGACCACGTCATAGACCTGATCAGGTGGTTCAACAGGACGGTCCTCAGGACGCCGCCAAGGGACAACAGGATAGTGGTATGCAGCTCCTGCTACCCGAAGTACGAGACTCAGAGGAAGAGGTACCTCTCCAGGCAGAGGACCTATTTCGTGCTTGGCGCGCTCTTCGTGATATTCGCGATCATAGTCGCGTCCAACAAGATCGAGGCGCTGCTCATCGGGATAGGCATATGCGCGCTGCTCTACGTATTCTCGCTCCTGAGCTACATGCCGGACCTCAAGTACGACGGGAAGCCCGGAGGGAAGGGAAGGCCCGGGCGCCAGCCAAAACCCTGATTCCCCGGCATCCGCGCCGCAGGGCGCAGGGAACTCGCGCCTCGGCCAAAACTAAAGGTTAAATAGGTTTAACTTTTTTATAGTTAGAGTGATAGAGTGGCCGAAGAACCGGGTCCAGCGCCCAAGATAGAGAAAATAGTCTTCCAGGCGAAGATGTCCGGCACAGTAGACCAGATAAGGGAGAGGGTCAAGGCGCTGCCGTTCTACGCCATCTACGCACAGGCCGACTCCATCACAATAGCCAGGATCGAGAGCAGGAACATACGCAAGCTGCCATACCTGTTCTACATAGTCGAGATGAAGCCCGGTGAGATGGAGGTCTCCTATTCCATACCGCAGGAGATAAGCGACATCATGAGGAGGGCCACGGTCCTCAGGAGCATCTCATCTCTCATCTCCCTGATATCCGACTACTACACGATAGACCAGGGCAAGTTCCTCCAGTACATAGACTCCACCATGGACTCCATACTCAAGGGCCTCTCGCAGCCCTACAGCGCGCTCTTCAACCAGTACAACTCGCTGGTCAGCGAGTACAGGGCGCTAAAGCGCCTGAACGTCGAGCTCTCGGCCTCGAACAGGAACCTGACGGTCCAGGCAGAGCAGCTGACGGAGGAGAACAAGAAGATGGGCGAGGAGCTCAAGAAGCTCCAGAAGTACTCCGACGAGTCGCTCATGGTGATGGTCCAGGACTGGATAGAGGTCCACAACAACTCGATCGACATAAACGAGTTCGCCAAGTCGTACGGCATAGCCTCTCCCCGCGTGGAGGAGATACTGGACAAGATGGTCTCGCTCGGCTACCTCGAGCTGAGGAACTAGGTGGTTCTCTGGAATACAAGGTCGCGGTAAACAAGAAGTTCAGGCACATGCGCATATACAGGGTGGTGAAGAGGGTCAATGACAACACCAATGCGCTCTCCCGCGCGATGCAGTCCTTTGTCGACAAATACCTGCTCAAGGGCGACAAGGGCGGGCAATAAGGTCTTGCATGGCAATCTCAAAATCCCTGATCGTCGGAATCGTCATCGCGATAGTCGTCATCCTGATAATAGCCTCGCTCTACCTCTACATCTCCATCCAGACGAGCGCCCTGATAAAGCAGTTCTCCAACCAGACCGTCGCCCCGTCCGGGCCGCTCTACGGCGTCGCCAAGATCGACGGCGTAGGCATACTCAGCTACAACAATTCCAGATACGCGGTCGAGTCCGCCATACTGAACTACAGCTATCCCAACGCGACCTCGGGCAACGTCATCCTCAGCATGTACTCCTCAAGCCCCGTGGAGAGGATATACCTGATAAACACCAGCTACTCCTGCTTCAAGTGCATCGACGAGGACCTCATAAACCAGAGTCTGGTCCGGTACCTCGGGCAGTACGGCCTGATCTTCAACTCCAGCAGCTACAGCTACGTGAACCTGACGGCGGTCCCTGACCTTCCGCGCAACTCAATAATAATAGTGCCTTCCGGACTGATGCCCTCGGTGCTCCTCCCGTTCTCCGGGCAGAACCCGAACCAGGCCAGGACCGACATACTGAACCTGATGAACAGGGGCGACACCATAATATACGTGGGCTACAACTTCTCGAGGTCGATAGAGAACGGGATAAACTACATAAGCTCGAACCAGACGATATCCTACCTTATCAATTCCGGGATAAACTCCAGTGAGAGGGCAAAGCCGGCGCCCTCCGGCTCAGGCTTCTACTTCAATTCGCCGACATTCGGCCTCTTCAACGGCTCGACATACGGCCCCGTCGCGTATGTCCGATCTGGCAACGGCACGCTGGTGGCCTTCTCCAACTATCCCTCAATAGGATGGCCCAACGCAAGCGCACTCTCGCACGACCTGGCCCTGGCCGTCTACTCCAGGCCCTGGCTGCCAGTCCTGGCCCAAAGCCCGCTCATGCGCATAAACTCGAGCAACGGCACGGTGCCGATGTTCACCATAAGCCTGCCGCTGTACAACACCAACGCCATAAACAGCGTGGTGAACAGGTCGTACTCGCTGGCCGAGCTGCAGGTCTTCAACAACAGCGGCGGATGGATAGTCAAGGAGCTCCCGTTCAGGTACAGGTTCGAGAACAACGGCTCCCTCGGGCTCCCTGCCGTCATAGGCGAGGGGCAGAGCATACCCATCTCCATATACGTCGGGGGAAAGAGCCCGCAGCTGAACAACGTCACAGTCGGCAACTTCACCAAGAACTCGCTCCTCTTCCACATAGAGATATTCAACAGCACCGGCAGCTACATCTACTCGCTGCCGGTCGGCTTCTTCAACACCTCGCTCAGCGTTGTGATCTACTCAATGTTCGCGTTCAAGCCCGGCTACTACACGGCCTCGCTGCGCGACATAGACAACAGGATATACGAGAACGCGCTCTTCGACCTGCCGCCGTTCCAGATAACCCCGATATCGATCAACTTCAAGAGCGGCTCTTTCAGGTTCAGCGTGATAAACAACAACCAGTCCGTCTCCGGCCTGACCTACCTCGCCAAGATCAACGGCGGCTACGCGCAGACTGGCGCCATAACCGACGGCATCCTCAATTACACGCTGAAGCCCGGCTCTGTAATACCATACGGTAACCAGACCATAACCCTGAGCATACTCAACACCACGTACTCGGCTTCGAGCTACTACGAGAGGCCGCCGGGCGGCTCCATACCTCCGCTGTACATAGAGTTCGGCGTGGCCGCGCTGGCCATAATCGTCCTCAACCTCATAATAAAGGCGCCGACCCGCGACGAGTACTTCATAGACGTGCCCCTCTTCCCCCCGACGGACAAGGTCGAGGTGAAGACCACCGCGCCGGAGGTGCTGGGCATATTCAGCACCATAAACGAGAAGTTCGGCTGGAGGCACATGCCGCTCACCGCGGAGGAGATAAAGTCGGGGGTGAGCTCCAACATAAGGTACAACAACATGCCGATAATGATAACCATGGAGAACTCCACCGAGATACTGTACAGGCTGGCGGACAGCGACCAGGTGGAGATAATACAGCCGTATTTCATGCCTAAGAAATGGGTAGAGGAGTCGCACCACGACATGGAGTACCTGGTCATATTCAGGAAACTGAGGGACTTCGCCGTCAAGAACGCGATACTATTCACGGACCTCGACATGGCGAGCGACGCCGACATGATAATGACCAACAGGGGCGCCCAGAGCTATCTCTACATCTACTCGAGCAGGTCCGGCGCGAGGGAGCTCAAGGTTGCTCCGGGAGCCAAGGTCTTCCTCATCTTCCTCGACGTCGAGACCAAGGCGCAATTCCTGGACAATCTCTCAAACACGTACAGCGACGAGGCCAAGAGGCTCAGGATGGCCATAGCCGCTTCGACAGTGGTCCTCATAGACGGCGAGAACCTGGAACAGCTGCTCTACTGACTCTCGGAGAACCTGTTCCTGAGCATGTCTATCACCTGGCCCGCCATCTTCTCACCGTTCTCCTTGACGGGGCCGTACGCCCCAGCCGCGCACGGGTGGCCGCCGCCAGTGCCCCCTAGCCCCTTCCCGGCCTCCTGCATGCTCCTGCCCAGGTGTATCCCGAGCTTCCTGTCAAGGGGCGCCCTCAGCCTTGCCGAGATCGTGATCTCGTCCTCCCGCTCGGACCAGAACACCGAGCCGTCGGCCCCGAAGTTTATCGCCGTCTGCGCAACCAGGCTGGCGCCCTCGCTCGCCTTTCCGTGCATCAATATGTAGTCGCCAAGCATCTCGGTCCTGGCCGCGAAGAGGTCCTTCATCAGGCCGTACCTTCTCTCCACGCCGATGTCCTGGTGGAAGTACTCCTTTATCTCGGCATAGTCGGTCTCCGCTATCTCGAGCAGCTCGGAGACCTGCCTGAAGGTCAGCGGCGTGGCGTTCTGGAAATCCGAGGAATCCGCAATTATGCCGTTGAGGATGAGCAAGGCGCTCTGCTTGGTTATCTCTGCCCCGTTCCTCTTGAGTATCTCATAGACTATGCTCGACGCTGAGTTGTATTTCTCGTCGTTGAAGACAACCATGTTCCTCGGCAGCTTGTAGTCGCCTATCGCATGGTGGTCTATGAAAAGCACGCTGCCCCCGAATCCTACAAAGTCGCGCTTCATCTGGTTCAGCACCTCCAGGTTGTTCGCATCGGTCACTATCGCAAGCTCCCTGTCCTGCGGGAAACTGCTGCCTATCTTCTTGGTGTAGCCCGCCTGCGCGAGCATCCGCTTCGCGTTGCCGGTCAGGAAGTCCGGAGTCACTATTATGGAATCCCTGAAGAAGGACGAGAGAGCTATGGCAGACCCCACGCCGTCCCTGTCGCCCACGGAGTGGAAGGTCAGTACGACCCTCTTGTCCCTGGATTCTGATATCGCGTCGCATATCCTGTCAAAACTCGCAAAATCGGTCACGCCATTCCCTGCGCATGCCTGTAGAGCTTGGTTATCCTCTCGTTCAGCAGCTTCTCCCTGCCCCTCAGGTCCGCATAGGTCTTGTTAGCCGACTGGAACCTGGTCTCGTTCAGGGCGGACCTGTCCTTTATCTCTGCTAGCGCCTTGTCCTTTGCGGTCTCCACTATCACTCCGCCGACGCTTATGTACACCTTTCCGGTCGCCTTGTCCAGCTCCTCCTTCGCCCTCTCCATGTCCATCTTCTGGCTCTGGAGCTGCTCGACCTGCAGGGCCATGCTCCTCAGCTGCTCCTGCAATACCTGGTAATCCTTCAAAAGCTTCTCAAGCTCGTTCTCCTGCGTCTGTGCCTCGGTTGCCATTTGATCAGTCTCAGGTACATTGGGAAGGAGGATTTTATATTATTTGGCTTTTATAAAGTCAGCATGGAGCTGTTCAAGCAGCACAAGGAGGAGAAGGCGGAGAAGCCCGCAAGCAGCCTCTTCGGCGGGCTGACAAGGAGTCCGACCGAGCAGACCATAGAGGACATAATAAGGAAGAGCACATTCGTCATCCACCAGGGCGCGTATGTCTACGCGAAGGCGAAGAGCAGGCCCGAAAAGGGGAGGCATTTCATGATATCGGAGGACGACTCTGAGATAACTGTCGTGACAAAGGAGGAGAACCTGAGGTTTGTTGATGTTGCTGAGCGAAACAAGGAGACGTACGGTCTGATAGCGCTGAACCCTTCGAAGCCCTTCTATTCGGTGGGGTTCCTGGCAGCCGTGGCGCACGCGATAGCAAGCCAGAAGATGAACATACTGCTACTCTCAACCTACTCCAAGGACTACGTCCTTGTGAAGGCCCAGGATCTCCATGTGGCAAAGGAGGCGCTCTTAAGGATTGGCCTGAAAGAAGTTCCCCTCCACTGAAACAATCAAAGAAGCTTCAGCATTGAAGTCAGTGGATTCAGTTCTTTCGAGCTCCAAGGACCGACTCCTAGCGCGGTCACTGTTCCGGGAGGAAGCTGCGTAAGCCCGGCGTCGGTTACCAGCGCGCAGGGAATCTGCTTGTACTTGAACGCGTCGTAGAACTTCCTCAGCGAATCCTCATTCTCCACCTTCAATACTATCTTCTTCTCTCCGCTGTCCAGCCATTCCCTGGCCACCTTCTTGTCCCTCTTCTCCGCCTCAAGGTAGCTCATAACAGCGGCGTGACCGACCTGCGCAGCAAGCTTCCCGGTCTCCATCTTGATGTCCTTCCTGACTATTATCACCTGCTTTATCTCATCCGGAATGGCGGCCATCGTCTCATCTTATATCTATATAATTGCTCAACTTACATAATTAAATAGTTCCCTGCATGGCGCTATTATGGAAAACACCTCGAAGGAAGCAGCTTTCGTAAGCAAACTCATAGCAGAGTACTACAAAAGCTCGGAGAGCATAGCGCCAGACAAGATCAACTCAAGGGAGTTCGGCGCGGGGACATTCGAGCGCAAGATAGCATACAGGCACATGCTCTTTCCGAACGAGCTGGAATTCAAGAAGTTCCTTGTCGAAAAGGCGCCTCCATATCTTTCCTACTCGGCTGCCTACTACAAAAGGCCAGACGGGAGGCCGATGGAGAACAAGGGATGGCTGGGCGCGGAACTGGTTTTCGACCTCGACGTCACCGACATGAACCTGACCTGCCAGTGGGAGCACGGAAGGTCCTGGGTCTGCCAGATATGCCTTGACTCGGTGAAGGGCGAAACGATAAAGCTGATTGAGGACTTCCTGATTCCAGACTTTGGCTTCTCAGAGAAGGAACTGGAGATAAACTTCAGCGGAAACAGGGGATACCACGTCCATGTGAAGAAGGAGTCCGTGTTGAAACTGGACGGAGAGGCAAGGAAGCAGGTAAGCGACTACATCTCCGGAAACGGCGTGGAGATAGAAAGCCTATTTCCCACTATAGGACAGAGGGGGGTCAAGCTAATAGGACCGAAACCCACAGACAAGGGCTGGAAGGGAAAGATAGCAAGGGACCTTCTCTCGAATATAGAGAAAGGCACCGACAACCTCCTCTCAATGGGAATAGACAAGGCTACCGCGAAGAACCTATACAACAAGCGCGCCCTGATAGCGATGGGCATAAACAACGGAAACTGGGACATGGTCTACATAAAGAACAAGGCCGAGTTCTGGAAGAAGATACTGACCAACCAGGCGATCGTCCAGTCGGACAGGATAGACAAGAACGTAACCAAGGATCCTACCCATCTGATACGACTGCCTGGCTCGATCCACGGAGAGACTGGGCTAACTGCAAGGAAGGTGGCCTCATTATCTGAACTGGCGAAATTCGACCCCATGAAGGAGGCGATAGCCTTCAAAAAGAGCGAAATCACCGTGAAAACGCTGAAAACCCCAAAACTCATCATGAACGGCCAGGAATTCGGGCCTTTTGATGGCGAAAAGACCACACTGCCTGTATATGCAGGGATATATCTGGCTTTAAAGGGGCTCGCGCAGATCTAGATTGATGTCATTGTTCAGAATTATGACTGTTCTATCTACTCACATCTTGCCTAAAAACTACAAAATATCTGTCTTCCTTTCCAGAAACTTTGGCCTTATGTAACGGTCTAAAACTTTGGCCTTTATCATCGTCTATTCCCAACCTTGCACCTCGCATTAACGTAAGAGTACCTGGATAAACAGCAAATGAAGAAAGATCAACATCTCTCCCTGATTCCCTATCCTCACAACCCACAGTGAACACAGCCGAGCCCTCAACGGACACAATACCTATTAAATTACCATAACTGGGCGCGTCTCTATGATAATCAAATCCATGGAATTTATATTTGCTATCTAAACCATCGTATCTACATATCGTAATTGAGTTTACCCTACTTATAGAAGGGAAACCGACAATCTTTCCAATGGGGTTGTACACAAACTGAGTATAAGACTCAGCAAGAAGCATGCAGATAGGCAGTTTTTCAGAGAGCTCGCTTCTTTGTTCTGATAGTACATCTTCTAGCCTGTAGCAGTCCCTATTTCCCCCCTTTCCATAAACGGCTAGAATCTCCGTCCTTAAGGAGGTATGGAAACTCGGGTCCAAACTTCCATCTATCTTGACTACGCCAAAGCTAGTCTCATCATAAAGTCTTCTTATGTCCCTTAGTTCTCTGGAAAGGCCCGAATTACTTGAAAAGACCTGACCACGACTAACGCTCATCCTAACACACTACCAGCTAGTCTTTTTTGATTAATAAACCTTATCCATCCATATAAAAGCACGGAAGAAGCTTGGATATAGCAGAAAAAAGCCCTACCATAAGGGTATTAAAGCCTTTCTTCCATATATACAATCTGATACAGCATCGTATTTTTCTACGATTGCATTGCCTTCAGAGAAGGCCATCCCCGGTGCAGAAATGGGCGCATATAAATACATAAAAGAGAGCTTCCAGCAACAGTACAAGGAGCGGAGCCAGGAGATGCGAACGAGGATAATCACCTGGAACACCGAGCCCACTTTGAAGACAATAGAGAAGCCGACCAACATAGCAAGGGCAAGGGAGCTAGGATACAAGGACAAGCAGGGAGTCGTGATAGTCAGGGCAAGGATAAGGAAGGGTCTCAGCAAGCGCGTCAAGGTCGACGGCGGAAGGAAGCCATCCAAGAGCGGAAGGTACTTCTCAAGGAAGAAGTCCGGCCAGGCGATAGCCGAGGAAAGGACGTCAAGAGCGCATTCAAACTGCGAGGTCCTCAACTCCTACTACGTGGGGGAGGACGGCAAGTCGAAATACTTCGAGGTAATACTTCTCGACAGGTCGCATGCGTCTGTCCTTAACGATCCGGTACTATCGAGCGCGATAAACTCAAGAGGAAGGGCCTACAGGGGGCTTACCGCCTCGGGAAGAAGGCACAGAGGAATGATGTCAAGGGACAACACGAGGATGGCAACGAGCGTGCGCCAGAACGAGAGGAGCAAATAGGGTGCATTCATCTGCCAAGGGCAAGCATAACAATCAACATAGGAAAGGATCCAAAGGATTACATTGAGATAATAGGAAAGTCCATGCATTACAAGAGAAGCAAGGTCATGATATCAAGGAAAGGAGAGGAGATAAGCGCGGTGATAGAGGCAGACGACTCGAGGGCGCTCCTGGCGTCCGCGCAGAGCCTCTTGAAGCAGATAAGGGTCGTCAACGGCGTCGACAAGATGATCGATGAACTGACGGAAAAGGCTTAAACAAGCGAAAGAGGAAAAATCACAAAGGTGTAACGGAATGAGCAACAGCATGAGACACGGATCAATGGAATATTGGCCTCATAGGCGGGCGAAGAAGCAGATGCCGCGGGTAAGGAGCGCGGCAAAGGTAGCCACGCCGATGTTCCTCGGATTCGCCGCATTCAAGGTAGGGATGACCCACGTCATGCGACTCGAGGAGAACGAGGGG
>DATJMH010000036.1:0-6287 GCA_035508815.1 Saccharimonadales bacterium (SeqCode) | reverse complement strand
CGACAAGAGGATGATTGCAGACAAGAGGGAGAAGAAGAGGATTGTCGACCTTGCCCACCTGGAAAGGAAGTGAACGCCCTCCTGCAAGTACGGTGCTGACCAACTGAATTGCCGCTCTCTTTTTCCATCTGATCCGGAAAGAATAACCAAAGTTTAAATACAAGCACATCCTTTATCTGATTGGTGCTTATTTGAGGAAGGAGGTCTTTGCTTCAAGCATAAGCTACATCCAGATCATAGACGAGAAAGGGGACGCCGATCCAGAACTGTTCCCTAAGGACCTTACTGACGGAAAGATAGTGGGCATGTACAAGAACATGCTCTACGCCAGGGCGCTTGACGCGAAGATGCTCAGCCTCCAGAGGCAGGGAAGGGCGGTGACATACGCGCCGCTGCTGGGGGAGGAGGCAACGCAGATAGGCAGCGCGACGGCCCTCGGGGACAAGGACATATTCGTGCCTTCATTCAGGCAGCACGGTGTCTTCCTCGTGAGGAAGCTTCCCCTTGAATTGATGTTCCTTTACTGGAGGGGGTTCGAGGAGGGAGACGAGATACCAAGAGACGTGAACGGTACGCCCATAATCGTCCCTGTTTCCACGCAGGTGCCGCATGCGGTGGGGATCGCCTTCGCGCAGAGGTACAAGAACACAGGAGCCACTGTTGTGGCGTATGTGGGAGATGGAGGCACCTCGGAAGGCGACTTCTACGAGGCGCTGAATTTTGCAGGAGTCTGGAAGCTTCCGTTTGTGTTGATAATAGAGAACAACGAGTGGGCGATCTCAGAGCCGAGGAGCAAGCAGACCGCAGCTGCGACGCTGGCGCAGAAAGCCATCGCCGCGGGGATACCTGCGGTCCAGGTGGATGGCAACGACGTAGTGGCGGTCTACCAGGCGACCAAGGAGGCGGTCGATGCGAAGGCGCCTATGGTGATAGAGTGCCTGACCTACAGGATGGGCCTGCACACCACTGCGGATGACCCCACCAAATACAGGCCTGAGGCCGAGCTGGAGGAGTGGAGGCTCAGGGACCCTATCCTCCGGATAAAGCTTTACCTGACAAAGAAGAACCTCTGGAACGACGAGCTGGAAAAGGAGGCGGCCGAACAGCAGTCAAAGGAGATAGACGCCGCAGTGGAAAAGGCAGAGCAGTTCAAACCAGACCCGGGCAGCATATTCAAGCACGTCTACAGCTTCATGCCCGAGATACTCCAGGAAGAGCTCGGCGAGGCGGAGGCTGCGAACTGGTGGCAGGGGAGTGGTTGAATGATGGCAAACATGGTTACAGCACTGAACGGCGCGCTGGAGCAGATAATGAAGGAGAACGAGGACGTGCTCCTTCTTGGAGAGGACATAGGGAAGGACGGTGGCGTCTTCAGGGTCACCGAAGGATTGATGGACAAGTTTGGGGAGAGGCGCGTTATAGACACGCCGCTGGCAGAATCAGGGATAATAGGCGCATCGATAGGGATGGCCCTGTCTGGCCTTCATCCGATACCGGAGATACAGTTCGCAGGCTTCATGTACCTGAGCTTCAGCCAATTGATCAACCATGCCTCCAGGTACAGGTCAAGGACAAGGTCGACCTTCTCTGTTCCCATGGTGGTCAGGACGCCAGTGAGCGGAGGCGTGAGGACGCTGGAGCACCACTCCGACAGCCCAGAGGAATACTACTCGCACATCGGGGGCCTTATTGTCGTGGAACCGTCCAATCCATACGATGCGAAAGGTCTGCTGATCAAGGCCGCTCGTATGAACGACCCTGTGATATTCCTTGAGCCGACCAAGCTCTACAGGCTGTTTAAGCAGGAAGTACCAGACGAGATGTACGAGGTGCCGATAGGAAAGGCCAACGTTATAAGGCAGGGGGACGACCTGACAGTCATAACATATGGCACCATGACTCACATAGTAAACGATGTCATCAAGAAGAAAGGGCTGAATGCTGATGTCATAGACCTCAGGACTATAAACCCTCTTGACGAGAAGACCATAATTGACAGTGCCAAGAAGACCGGAAGGGTTGCAATAGTCCATGAGGCCTCGCTCAGCTTCGGCGTGGGCGCCGAAATCGCGGCAAGGATAGCGGACAAGGCCATATTCGAGCTCAAGGCTCCCATTGTAAGAGTGGGATCCGCGAGCCTTCCATACCCGTTCCCAGGCTACGAAAACTATTACATACCCAATGAAGTAAAGATATCGAAGGCCCTTGACAGGCTGATGAGCTCGTGACATTATGAAGGAACTCAAATTCGTTGATGTAGGGGAGGGAATAACTGAGGGTCAGATAAGGCAGTGGCTGGTGAAGGACGGCGCCAATGTCAAGGAGGACCAGGCGATAGTCAAGGTGGAGACCGACAAGGCCATAGTCGATGCGCCTGCTCCGATATCTGGCATAGTCAGGATAAAGGCAGGGGAAGGAACGACAGTCAGGGTCGGCGACACAATAGCCTACATAGGTACAGCAGAGGAGCTCAGCGGAATCAGCTCTTCTGCTCCTGCCCAGGCGGAGAAACCGGCACAGCCGCAGGCTGGAAGGACGACCTCCCAGCAGAAGAAAACAGAGGAGACACTTGCAACCCCTGCAGTCAGGAAGCTCGCGCGCGACCTAAACGTGGAGATAAGCAAGATAACAGGCACCGGGCACAGCGGAAGGATAGTAGAGAACGATGTGAGGATGGCGGCGCAGCAGACCCAGAAGAAGTCCTCGCCAATTCCAAAGTTCTCGGAGGTCCTGGAGGAGAGCCACGACGAGGAGATAGAGAGGGTGCCGTTGACGCAGACAAGGAAGGCAATAGCAAGGAACATGGAGCTTTCCGCGACGATACCCAGGGCAGCGCACATGGACCTGGTAAACGCAACAAAGCTCTTCGAGATAGTCAAGGAATCCAAGGAGAAGATGCAGAAGAAGGGAATCAAGCTTACCTTCCTTCCGTTCATAATAAAGGCAGCCATAGACGCGCTCAAGGAGAACCCGAGGTTCAACTCGAGCTACGACCACGAGACCAGCGAGATAATAGTCAAGAAGTACTACAACATAGGCATTGCTGCGGAGGGACCCGACGGGCTCAAGGTGGTGGTGATAAAGGACGTCGAGAAGAAGAGCGTGGCGAAGATAGCCAAGGAGCTGCAGGAGCTGGCCGAGAAGGTCAAGGACCAGACGATAAGCATAGAGGAGATGCGGGATTCCACATTCACCATAACCAACATAGGCAGCCTGGGCGGAGGCTTCCTCTCGGTGCCGATGATAAACTACCCCGAGGTTGCTATACTTGGAGTCCACCTGATAAGGGACATGCCGATAGTCGAGGACGGGAAGATAATGCCTGCCAAGATCCTTCCGCTCTCGCTGGCGTTCGACCACCGAGTCGTTGATGGGGCGGACGCGGTTACCTTCGTCAATTCCATAAAGAACTACCTTGAGGATCCCGAGTTCCTGGAGATGCTGTGATCAGATGCCCGCCAAAAGGATAGACTACAAGAGGCTGGTGGAGGAGGCAATAAAGGCATTGGAGGCCTGCTATCCCCCCGATACAAAGCTTAGGTATGCTGCGGCTGTGCTTACCAAGACAGGAAAGATCTATTCCGGCTCAAATTACTCGTCCGACACCGCCTCGCTATTATTGCACGCCGAGCAGACAGCACTGGCACATGCCGCGATGCACAGAGACCCAGACATAATGGCAATTGCGGTGGTCGGAAAGGGAGGCGCACACTTATCCGTTTCGAGAATAGACGTAAAGGAAGGAAAAGAACTAGCTGTACCGTGCGGGATGTGCAGGCAGCTGATATGGGAGAACTCCCTTAGGTCGGGCAACAAGGTGGAGGTTGTAATGGCTAACTTGAAAGGCAGGTATGTTGTCAAGGAGATAAGGGACCTCGTTCCTCATCCTTGGCCTGAAGGCAAAAAGACCTAGAAGTGCGGGACTCCCCCGAGGTCGACTGAATGGATCGGACATGGGCAGAGCTCCTTTGCATATGCCCACACTGCCCTTCCGCTTTCAGAAGAAACGATGTACACCTTGGTTTTTACTGGACTGCCTTTTTTGATGGTGGCGAGATACTCCGCGTCTGATATCATCTCTCTTATAGTACCAGAGGGAAAAGCTGGACCGTGGTTTTCTTGCCTGCCCTTAGTGACGATCACAAGAGTGTCTCCGAGCCGCTGCTCCCTATTGGCGGCTTCGATTAACGCGGTTGCCGCTGCAGGGAGAGGCAGGCCGTCTGTTTTGGTGGTGAGCTTCCTTCCTGGAATCATTTCTCCATCCAGTGTGACCAGGGCCGCTCCCACGGCAAAGCGCTCGTACCTGGAATCCTCGCCGCTCATTGACTTCTCTGCCATTTCTTTAAGGCGAGAGAATCTGGCGAGCTCATCGGATTCGATGGAAGCAGGATCAAATTCCTTGAATATCTTCGTAGGAAGCAGTTTTTCTAGTGTGGTTACGTGGACCCGATTACCTATATTATTGATCAGTATGAATACCAGGTCCGAACTCTCGGAAAGGTACCCCTTTTTCCTTAGCCATGTCCGATGGTATTCAGCCATATCCAGGCAGACTCCGCATGGCGTAGCGGTCAGGTCGTCTTTGCTTTTGCTCCTTCCTATCATCGCAATCTCTTTTGCAGGATTATCAGATTCCTCCGCTCTCCTAAATGCTTCCATCTCAGCGTGAAAATTCTTAGGCAACGGCGTCTGGCGATTGGATGCTGCTATTATCTCTTTTCCATCTAGGCCCATTGCCACGGCAACATGGAGGTTGCTGTATTGCCCTTCCGCTAAAGCTAATTGCCTCACTGCGCTTCCTGCCAACTCGCGGCGATGCCTTGACAGGCTTGAAAACGGCACTACATCCAAAGAGCTTGTTTTGAGCATTGTCCTGCACTCAATACAGGTGTCCTTTTCCTGATATATATTGTTTTTGAGTGCTGGCGATGCGATAGTTATTTATTGTTGAATAGCTCACTAGGATAGTTTCTATGGTAATGGGCTCACTACCAGAGCAGGCAGACCTCGCAGTGATAGGCGCAGGCGTCGGGGGCTATGTCGCTGCGATAAGGGCCGCTCAGCTCGGGATGAGCGTTGTTCTGATAGAGAAGGAGAAGCTGGGAGGGCACTGCCTGAATTACGCTTGCATACCCTCCAAGACGCTGATACACGTCGCGGACTTGTTCTATACCGCGCAGCACTCCCAGGAATTCGGCATAAGCGGAAGCCTCTCGGTAGATGCAAAGAAGATGTACGACTGGAGGACTTCCATATCAAAGAAGCTCGAGGACGGGGTGGGATTCCTCTGCAAGGAGAACGGAGTCGAGGTAGTGAAGGGGGAGGCAGTCTTCCTGTCATCAAAGGAGCTCCAGCTGACAAACGGCACTAGCATAGAGTTCAAGAAAGCGATAGTTGCCACTGGCTCTGAGCCAATTGAGCTCACAGGGTTCGGGTTCGGAGGCAACATCATAGACTACAAGAAGGCGCTCTCGCTTGAGGCGCTTCCCAAGTCGATGGCGATAATAGGCGCGGGATACGTAGCGGTGGAAACTGCCACCCTCTACGCGAAGCTCGGGGTCAAGATAGATGTGGTGGCAAGGTCCGATGTGCTCTCGCACTTCGACCACGAGGCAACGGACCTTGTGAAGAAGAGGATGGCAGAGATAGGGATAACGGTGCACAAGGGAGCCAGCCCGGTCTCGCATACAGGGAACTCACTCACGCTTAGCGACGGCGAGACCATAAACTCCGAGATTATAGTGGTGGCCGTGGGACTCTCGCCTTACACCAGGGGACTGGGGCTTGAGAACACAAAGGTGCAGACTGACGAGCACGGGTTCATAACGGTTGACAGTTCCTTGAGGACCACTGACGGGAACATACTTGCAATAGGAGACGTCATGGGGGAGCCTATGCTCGCGCACAAGGCCATACGCCAGGGCGTCATAGCGGCGGAGGTCGCAGCGGGGAAGAATTCAGGATTCGACAACACGGTTATACCTGCGGTGATATTCTCGGACCCCGAGATAGCGATAGCCGGAGTCCTGGAAGGCGAAGGTATCCAGACAACCAAGTTCCCGCTTTCCGCGCTCGGAAGGGCCGTCGCGCTGAACAGGACCAGGGGCTTCGTCAAGATTGCCTACGACGGCGAGAAGATAGTCAGGGGCGTGGAGATAGTCTCGGACGACGCCAACTCCATGATAGCCGAGGCGGCTGTCGCGATAGAGATGGGCGCATACCTTGAGGACATAGCAGACACCATACATCCGCACCCGACGTTCAGCGAGGGCATACAGGAGGCGGCG
>DATJMH010000035.1:0-4975 GCA_035508815.1 Saccharimonadales bacterium (SeqCode) | reverse complement strand
CCGAAATAGGAATATAAAGGTATCCCTCACCCTATGGGAAAATCAGTAAACGCCTCAGAGATATCCGCGGATTTTATACGTCGATGCTGTCTTCAGGGTAGCCCATCTCGAGGAGCGCCTTCTTGACGGCAGCCTTGTGGTCCCCCTGCAGCTCTATTATGCCGTTCTTGTAGGTCCCTCCGCATGCGAGAGCGTGCTTGAGCTCCTTGGCGGTCTTCTCCATCTCCTCGCCTGTCAGTCCCGAGACTACGGTCATGTATTTCCTGAACTTCTTCTTCTCCGTGTATACCTTTATCCTC
The DNA here is from genome assembly GCA_035508815.1 of Saccharimonadales bacterium (SeqCode). Classification (GTDB taxonomy): domain Archaea; phylum Micrarchaeota; class Micrarchaeia; order Micrarchaeales; family CABMGC01; genus JAJZIZ01. The sequence continues at coordinate 4,676 of DATJMH010000035.1, read as the reverse complement.
CTGTTGGTCTCCCTGTTGAGGACGTCGCATACGCAGAGTTCCTTGGGGAGGCCGCACTTGGGGCAGATGTCCGGCATTAGACCTTGACACCTCTCTCGTTGAGAAGAGTGAGTACCTGAGCAATAGTCCTCTTTATTTCCCTTATCTTGACCTTTTTGCTTGCAACCCCTGTTGCCGCGATCTTTCTGTTCTCTATGGCCGCGTCGAGCTTGAGCTCGGAAAGCTTGGCCATGAGCGCGTCGCTTGGGAGCGACCTAAGATCTCTTATCTTCATATGATTACCTATTTGCCTGTCTAAATATATAAGCCTTATCCAACCGGCGTCTTTTGCCGGATTCGGGTCAGCGGCGGCCTCCTCTCCTGCCGTCCTGAGGCCTGTCCGACCTTATGCTTGCCGCGGCGATCTGCTTTGGCAGGGCGACAGCGACGACCTCGCGGTCAGGGAACTTCGTTCCAGGAGGGACTATCCTCACGGTGACGCCTATTGCTCCGTACTTGGGGTACGCGGCTATCTTGGCCTCGTTGACAAGGCTTACCGCGAATCCCGATTTTGGAAGGTATCCTAGTCTGACCTTCATCTTCTTTGCCCTTGCGCCCTTTGACGCGAGCTTTCCCTTTGCAATTATCTCTACTCCAAGCGCGCCCTGCTCCATTATCTCTCGCGCGGCAGAGTGGATAAGCCTCCTAGGGTTGATCCCCCTCTCGAGCGATGCGACTAGGTTCCTTGCGACTAGCCTCGGCTCGAGCTTCGGGTTTGCAACCTCAGCGACGCTTATCTGCGGGTTCTCAAGATGGAACTTCTTCTTCATGCTGTCCGTCAGCGCGTCTATCGTCTCTCCGCCCCTTCCGATTACCCTTCCCGGGTTTGTGACATAGGGAGTGATCCTCGTTATCACTGGCGTCTTCTGTATCTCTACCTTGGACAGCCCAGCCCTTGACAATGACTTCTCCATGAACCTGAGTATGTTGTACTTGACCTTCAGATCCTCTATGAATTTTCTTTCTGATGCCATGATATCACTTCGCTACCTCAGTCGCTATCGCCTTTGGCTTCGCGACGGGTGCCGGACTTTCGGCCTTCTTCTCCTTGGCGGGCTTCTTGCCCGTCTTCAGGGCAGGAACCGGCGCCTTCGTGCCCTTGTTCTTGATTCCTATGAAGTATTTCATCTTTTGCGTCAGGCCCTCGTAGTCACCGTTCGCTATTCCAATCTCCACCTTAGAGTACTCGATGTCGCTGTGGTTTATCGCGGACCTTCCGTACATCCCCCGCCCCCAGGCTATCGATCCCTTCGAGGGGCTCCTCCTCTCTATGTGCGTTTTGTTTGAGGTGGCGTGGATTATGTACATCTTCTCCGCGTCGAGGTTGCCGTTGTTGGTCGCGTTGGCCATGGCGTTGAGTATTGCAAGCCTTACCTCGTTCGATGCCTTCCTCGGGTACTTTCCCTTCCTCCCTCCCAGCTCGTGCCTAGAGCCCATGTGCTTGTTGTGCCTCCTGAACTCTATCGCGGTCTCCATGTTCATGACCTTCTCGAGAAGGTGGATTGCCGCGGTGGTCTGCATGTACTTGACGGCCTCGCATACCGCCCCGAGGTCCTTGTAGCTGACGTTCATGTCGTATCTCTGCGCGAGGGCTACCTCCCCGGACTTCTTTGCCTCCTCTGGGACTTGGATTGAGTATTTCATCATTTCACCGATAGGAACTTCGATCCCCTTGTGGCCCTGATACCAGGAGCGGAGTGCAGCACGCGCTTTGTGGAGAATGCGAACTCGCCGAGCCTGTGGCCCATCATCTCCTCGCCTATTGTCATCTCCTTGAACTCCTTTCCGTTGTGGACCGCGAACTTCATCCCGACCCAGCTCGGCAGGATCACCGCCTCCCGGGTGTGCGTCCTTATGGCCTTGTCTGAGTTCTTGGACTTCCTGTCGGCGATCTTCGCAAGGAGCTTCTTGTATTCCAGGCCGTTCCTCTTTATGGCCCTCCTCTGCCTAGAGTCGAGAAGCTTCACGAACTCGTTAAGCTCCATCTTCTGCAGGTCTCCGATTGTCTTGCCCTTGAATGTGAATATCCTAGCCATATCATCCTCTCTTCTTCCTTCCTACCCTGCTTGCGGCGATGTGTCCGACCTTCCTTCCAGGAGGTGCGTTCCTCGAGGTCATGCTGGATGCTCCCTTGTGGTGCTGCTTTCCTCCGAACGGGTGGTCCACCGGGTTCATCTTGACTCCCCTGTTCAGAGGCCATCTCTTGTTGAGCGCGTGCTTTATGTAGAAATTCTTGCCGGCCTTCATTATGGGCTTTGTCGACTGCCCGCCTCCCGAGACTGCGCCTATGGCTGCCCTGCAGCCGCTCTCAAGCTCTATTACGGACTTTGATGGAAGCGAGACAGTAACGGTGTTGCCGGTGTGCGCGATTATTGTCGCGTATGCTCCCGCCCCTCTGGCGAACTTTCCTCCGTCTCCCGGCTTCGACTCTATGTTGTATACAGGCATTCCGTCAGGTATCTCCGAGAGCGTGAGTATGCTGCCCAGGGTGTGCTCCGCGCCTGCTCCCTCCTGTATCCTGTCGCCTATCTTTATCCCCTCCGGGGCGAAAAACTTCGATTCGGTGAAGTCGTCATGCCTTACCAGCATGAGCGGCGCCGAATGCCCGGGGTCGTCTATGAAGTCTATTACCTCCCCTATCAGCTTCTTGTTCAGCCTCTCGTTCCTGAATGCTATCTCGGCCTTCTGCGCAAGAGGCGGCTTGGTGTATGCGTTGCTGCCCTTTCCCCTCCTTTGTTGTTTTAGCGGCTTTCCCATTTTTGCACCATCATACCAGCTTGAGCTTCTTCGCTATGTCCGAAGCGGTGAAGCCCGCTGCCAGTTTTATATAGGCCCTCTTCATGTTGTAGGGCTCTATCGCTGTGTTTACTCTCTGAACCTTTACCTTGAACGTGTCCTCGAACTCCTTCCTTATCTCGGTCTTGTTTGCCGTCAGATTAACGACGTAGACTATGGTGTTCTGCATCTCCACTAGGTTGAGTGCTTTTTCAGTGGCTATAGGGTATTGCAATACTGACATGCTATCTTTCCTTGAGTGTTTTCTCGATGTGGGTTATGGCGCTCTTGCTCCAGACAGTCGGCCTCGGGAGCGTTCCCGGAGCGAGGGTCTCGACGTTCAGGTCCCTTATGCTGATCACGTCCACGCCGGCTATGTTCCTTCCGGCCTTGCTTATCTCCTTTGAGTCATTGACTACTATGAGCACGCTCTTCCTGAATCTCCTCTTCCTCGAGCTCCTTCCCGTCAGGATCCTGGGTTTGTGCGAGCTCTCAAGGTCGTTTGAGAATCCGAGAGATGAGAGCGCCTTTAGCAAGTCCTTCGTCTTCTGTATCTTCTCTATGCCGTCCTCCACTATTATCGGAAGCTCCCTTTCCACGGGGTGCTTCTCCTTGATCATCTCGCCCTTCGCGCAGCCTGCTATTGCAGACTCCATCGCCTTGAGGTACTCGCGCTTGTTTATCCTTTCCGCGGTTATCTTCTCTACCATGTGCGGGTGGGCCCTCTTTCCCTTGACTGACGATGGTATTCTCCTCACGTCGCCCATTGCGCCTCCTCCGAGCTTCTGCCTCGGGCGGATTGCGATTCCCATGTGCCTTCCCCTCCTGTATCCCGAGTAGGTACCCACGTAGACTGCGGTTGTCTGGAGGCCTGCGAGCACAAAGTGGCCCTGAGGCTGGAACCTCTCGCTCTGTTCGCTTAGCATTGCCCTCTGTATCAGGTCCACGCGGTATTCTGAGTGGAAGACCGGAGGTAGCGTTACAGTCTCCTTCCTGCTGCCTTCCAATGTGTAGACTTCTGCGTTCATGATTATCACGATCCCTGCTTCGACTCCAGCGATAGGTAGGTTATCTTTGGCTCCTTTATCTGCCTGAATGCCCTTATCGCCTTCCTTATCCTTATGAGCCTCTTTGACGATCCAGGAATTGAACCTTCCAGCACGACGAAGTCATTCCTGACCATGCCGTAGTTGAGATATCCTCCCTTCACATTTATTAAGTTGACGTCATTCTGCGTCCCCAGTTTCAGTACGAGCTTGTTCCTCTCCGTCCTGTAATTGTAGCCCATGTGGCCTGCCTGAGGCACTCCGAACTGCACCTTTGCAGGATGCCAGGGTCCCAGGGTTCCGACGTGCCTTACCTTGTTGGTTGCCTTTCTGTACTGCTTTGCGACCCTGTACCTCTTGATTACCCCTGCCCATCCCTTTCCCTTGCTGATTGCTGTCACGTCCACCTGGTCCCCTGGCTTGAGAACGTCCGTAAGCTTCAGTTCCTTTCCGAGGTAGCCTTCCAGGAACGCCAGTTTCTCAGTTGCCGTGTTTCCGCCTATCGGGATCTCGAACCTCATTACCCGCTTGTTCGCTATGCCTATGGGCTCGGCGTCTAGGTACGCAAGCGCGGTGACGTCCTTTATCTCGGCTATCTTGGCCTTGAATTGCGATATGTCTGTCTTCTTTGTGCTGTTTATCCCTACGTGCTTCGCCGTGTTTGCATCGTAGACCTCTCCGGCTATCTCCCTGTAGGCGTAACCCTGGTCGTAGAACCTTATTCCGTAGATGAATACCCTGGGGGCCTCAAGGACTGTGGCGGGCTTGTAGACCTCGGAGCCTTTTGCGGGTCCCTCGTTCTCCTCGAGTCGCATC
>DATJMH010000034.1:0-6276 GCA_035508815.1 Saccharimonadales bacterium (SeqCode) | reverse complement strand
ATTATTATCGCGCCCCTTGGCCCTCTGAGGGTCTTGTGGGTCGTGGTGGTTATTATGTGCGCGAAGGGGCTAGGGCTCTTGTGGGCGCCTGCTATCACCAGGCCCGATATGTGGGCTATGTCGGCTGCAAGGTACGCCCCGCACTCGTCAGCTATCTTCGAGAACTCCTCGAATGGGAATTCCCTCGGGTACGCTGAGGAGCCGACCCAGATGAGCTTGGGCTTGTTCTCCAGCGCGAGCCTCCTGGCCTCGTCGATGTCTATGTAGCCGTCGGCCTTGACATGGTAGGGCACGCTCTTGAATATCCTTCCCGTGACGCTTGCCTTGAAGCCGTGGGTCAGGTGGCCGCCGTCGCTGAGGTTCTGGCCCATTATGGTGTCGCCCGGGTTGCATATTGCGAGATACACTTCAAGGTTGGCGGGGGAGCCGGAATATGGCTGTACGTTGGCGTACGTGACCCCGAAGGCCTTCTTGGCCCTCTCAATCGCAAGCGACTCTATGCCGTCTATGAACTCGTTCCCTGCGTAGTACCTGTGGCCCGGGTATCCTTCCGAGTACTTGTTTGTCAGTATGCTCCCGGAGGCCTGGAGCACGGCCTCGCTGGTGAAGTTTTCCGAGGGTATCATCTCGAGTCCGGTCCTCTGCCGCTCGAGCTCCTTTGAGATGTAGCCATAGAGCTCCGGGTCGCTATCCTTTATGCGTGCGAGAACTCCCATCCTCATACCTCCATAATGATTTTAACTTATAGGTTTATATTTTATCTGGAGGTTCGATGCGCATCGGGATAGTAGGCGTGAGGGTAGACCATCGGAACAGGGAGTACCTGGACCTGGCGAGGCAGATAGAGCGCTCGGGGAACAGGGCCAGGATGGTTTATGCTGACTCGCTTGGAGTGCTGATCAAGAATGGCCGTACGGAGATTTGCCAGACCGACGAACACCCCTCCGGCGCGGGAGGGAAGAAGGAGCTTGTGGAGATAGAATGCGGTGTGCTCAGGCACCTCGGCATAATCCGGGATTACGAGCAGTTCATGTTCAGGGTGTGGTGCATGCGCGCCTTCGAGGGTAACGGAGTCTACCTGATGAACCCGGTAATGGGATGGCTCGCCGCGAGCGACAAGTTCGGAGCGCTGATTGAGCTTGCCAGGTGCGGGATACGGGTGCCTGAGACCGAGATCAGCGAGCAGATGTTCGTCGCCTACGACGCAGTGAAAAGGTTCCGCAGCGCTGTAGTCAAGCCGCTCAGGAGCGCCATGGGCTTCGGAGTCTTCAAGCTCGACGACCCTGATGCGGCCATGCACGTCTTCAGCTACTTCGCCAACATTAACAAGCCCATGTACGTGCAGAGGTACCTTGAGAAGGAGGGGGGAGGCGACTACAGGGTGATAGTCGTTGGGGGCGAGGTCATAGGCGCGATATTCAGGAAGGGGCGGGGATGGAAGAGCAACGTGGCCCAGGGAGGAGTGCCGAGGGCCGTGAAGATAGGCGCAGAGATGAGGGAGATGGCGATAAAGTCTGCAGGGGCACTCGGCCTTGAGTTCGCCGGGGTCGACATCGCAGTTACAAAGGAAGGGCCACTGGTGCTTGAGGTCAATCCCACTATCTCCTGGCAGGGCTTCAGGAAGGCGACCGGCATAAATCCGGCTGCGCACATAGTCAGGCGGCTGCTCGAGCAGGCGAGAGGCTAGCCTGCACCTTCTTGTTCATCTTCCAGAGCGTCACTGTCATGGCCACGAACGACAATATTGAGGCCATTACGAAGAATGCTGAGAGTAGCGCGTCTGCGGGCTTGCCAAGGATGAAGACTATCGCCAGTGCAAGGCTGATGAATGTGAAAAGGGGAGGTATTGCAGGCAGTCCTACCCTGTATTTTTTAAGCAGGAATATGGTGAATAAGAGACCGGCTGCGGCGCCGACGATTATCATGACGCTCAGAAAGATGTCTTCGTAGATTGCATAGGAGCCCGCTATCAGCGTCAGGGGAAGTATTATGTCCCCATTTCCAAGGAGGATACTTGACACTGTGGGGATGTTTCCCTCTTTTATCAACTGCTTTACCCTAGTGTCCTTAATCTTGGAAAGCTCCTCTTCCTTAATCTTGTTTTTCTTACTGCCTGGAGCAAGTTCCAGGTCTGAGGACCCTATTAGGAAGGCATAGTTGCCCTCTGCTGCCTTTTTGGCAAAGGGTATCATGAATTTTAGGACAAAGACTGCCAGATAGTCATAAATCGCGAGCAACCCCAGGAACAGGTATAGGATGATGAACCCGAAGCTTTGGCCTATGCTTGCGCCTATGAATACGCCGGCGCCGATGCATGTGATCATGGTTGTTAGATTTCTGATTTTGTTGGTCTTCTTTTTGTAAGCGAAGATAGATATAGCAAGGAGGATGGAGATGAGGGAGAGTAATGTGGGGCTGATCGTGGTTAAGACGTCTTTAATCAGTATGAAAAAGAAGAAGAACGAACCGAAGAGGACAATGTAGGCCTCAAGGAGCTTGAAGAAGAGGTCGCCCTTGAAGTAGCGGAGAACCAGCATTATTGCGAGCGCCGCGATTATTATATCTATTGCAAGGGAGAAGATGACAGATACCGCATTGGAGGTTGGCGTGTTTGCTGCGATGATATAGTTGAAGGAGGAAGCCGGTGTCAGAACTGTGAGCAGGAGCCCCGTAAGCTGCGCTATGAGGAATAGCGCGAGTATGTAGAGTACCTGTCTTGTTCCTATTCTTCTTTCCAGATGAGCACCAGAAAACTAGTTAGCATCCTTATTATTTATTTGTGTCTATATATCTTGTGTGGGGGCGTTTGTATGGAGATAAGGCACGACGGGGGCAGGTTTTACATGGCGACGCCCGGAGGCGATGCGGAGCTGCTTTACAAGGTCGAGGATGGCGTTATGAGCATACACCACACTTTCGTCCCAGATTCGGAGCGGGGCAAGGGAATTGCGGAGAAACTTGCTCTGGCAGCATTCGGTTTCGCCAAGGAAGGCGGACTCAAGGTAAAGCCCGACTGCCCGTATATAGTGAAATTTCTGGAGAAACATGCGGAACTGAAGGAATACTCGATTTAGTCGTCTCCTACTCCCAGGATCTCTATTATCTGCCCCTGGCCGAGCCCAGATGGGAATTCGTCAAGTTTGACTATTACGAACGGATCCTCTACTGCTTTGATTATTCCTGGCCAGATCTTCTCGTTCTTGTCCACGTATTGGACCTTCTTCCCTACCAACGATTCAAGGTCTACTGGCTGCATCGGAGTTGCAAGAAGGTTTTCTTCGTCTAAAGATGTGACTATGGCGCTTATTATAAAATCACTTAGATACTGTTCTGTTAATCAAGTATTTAATCGTTGCTTTATTCTGTTCTTCACGGGTTCTTCAGTCTTTCTTTTCATGGAGGCCTAATCTCTCAAATTCTATAGCTGACCTGTAGATAAATAGCCCCGCATTGCCCCATAGGATAAAAAGCCATATGGGAATATGAAAGAAGTCTGATGATGTGTATGCCCATACGCCATTATTCACAGCGAATATCTCTGCAAGCGCGCCGAAAATCATGCAGAAGATAAATACTGTGATTAGGAGATGATATCTTCGATAATAGAGAATTAAAGCGCAAGTTAATATGATTAGTATCACACCTGTTAGCAATATATTTTTATAGAAAACTGCAACGAATACTAGATTTAGAACCCCAAATGTGGTATTAAATACAATATTCTTTGTTTCTTTTCTTATCTTCTTGAGTTCTTTGGTCATAATATAATGCTTTTGAGCAAGTCTTGATAGGTTAGCTATATTAGCCTCTATAAATCTTTGGTGCTTAGACAAAAGAATGCGCCAACCGGGATTTGAACCCGGGCCGCGAGCTTGGGAAGCTCGTATCCTACCAGGCTAGACAATTGGCGCTTGTTATGAAATCACCCTTCCTTTTTCCCGATGATTTTCTTTCCCAGCTCCTCCCTGTTCTTCATGTCCTTCATCACCTTCTCGTAGTCTTCCTTGCTGAGCACCCTGCTGAGGATGTACTGGGAGTAGTTGATTGATATCTGCGCCAGGTCGAGAAGTATGGCCTGGAGCTCGTTCGGCTTCATTTTTATGTCCCTGTCCGGCTTTATTATTTCAAGGCCCGCAGGCACGAAGTTGAACGCCACGTTCATTATTGAGCCGACATCCTTGAACAGTGCAGTGACTATGGCGCTGGTCTGGTATGATTTCTCCAGTTTCATGGGCTCGTTTATGGTCCCGTAGCAATATACCACGCCCGCGGCCTTCAGGAGCCTGTTGTTTATCAGGTCTGTCATGATGGGCTGGAGGTCCTCGGCCTTCTCGCTCTCCATGTCGAAATACAGCCTTGCCAGAATTCCTCCCTTCCCCAGCGTTTCTTCGGTCAGTTCGTCCATTTGCGATTTTGCCATCCTATACATTCCTCAGTCTTGATATTGCCTCGTCTATGCCAAGCAGCTCCTCCTCGCCGCTTATCATGTCGCGGAGCTTGACCTTCTTGGCCTCCCTTTCCTGGTTTCCCAGTATTGCAACGTGCCTGATCCTCATCGAGTTGACGTATTCAAGCTGCTTGGAGAGGGCCCTCTTGGTCACACCCAGGTCTACGTAGATGCCCGCCTGGCGCATCTGGTTTGCAACTTCCATTGCGTACTCTAGGTTTTCCTCTTTTATATATGCTACGTGGACCTTGGAGTTGGTCCTGAGTATCTCGCCTTTGTCCAATACCTCGAACAGCCGGCTTACGCCTATTGCGGTCCCCACCGCGGGAACGCTGTTCCTCGAGTACATCTCCATCAGGTTGTCGTACCTGCCGCCTGAGGCGATAGTAGGCAGCCTCTTCCCTTCCTCAAATACGACGAACTCCCATATCCCCCCAGTGTAGTAGTCAAGGCCCCTTGCAAGCGAGAGGTCTATGGTCATTTTGCCCTTCAGCTTGTATCTTTCGATGAGCGAGAGGATTGTTGAGAGCCTTCCTATCGCCTCCTTGGCCTCTGGCACCTTCTGCATCAGTTTGTCTATGGTCTTCTTGTTCTCGCCGCTGTCGCCTATGAAGTCGAGGAGCGCCTCGGTCTTGCCTTTTTCAGCGCCTAGCTTGACTATCTGCTTTGCCACGTCCTCCCTCCCTATCTTGCTCAGCTTGTCCAGAGCGCGGATTGCCTCTATGTGCCTCTCCTTCGGGACTCCGAAGAGGTTCAGTACCGCGTCCAGGACGGCCCTGCTGTTGATGAATACAGTGTAGTCGGCTACGCCGGTCTTCTCAATGGCCACGGCCACCGCGGCTATGGATTCGGCATCGCTTATGGGCTCGCTGCTGCCTACAACGTCTATGTCTGCCTGTATGAACTCCCTGGCCCTCATCTTCTGGGGCTCGTCCATCCTCCAGACCTTGCCTATCTGGTACCGCTTGAATGGTAGCGGTATGTCGCGGTTCATCGCCATGTGCCTCGCCAGTGGCACGGTGAAGTCGTACCTGAGGCCCTCCTCCTTCCCCTCCAGGACATACAGCTCCTTACGCGCGTCCTCGCCGTAGGCCTTGCCGTTGAGGGTCTCCATGAGCTCTATCCCGGGGGTGTCGAGCGGGTAAAACCCGAAGGATTTGAATGTCTCCTCTATGATGCCGGTTATCTTGTTGAGAAGGATGGCTTCGCTGGGGCTGTAGTCTCTCGTGCCCCTCGGAAGGCTTACGTTCATCTGATCAGTAGTAAATGTCTTGACAAGGATTAAATAAGTAGTGTAGCGCCTGGAGCTTCTCAGACGTTCTTGTGGAGCCAGGACTTGAAGGATTCCTTAGGCAGGGCCCCGACAGAGGTTGCCTTCACTGTTCCCTTCTCGAATATCAGGACTGTTGGTATGCTCATTATGTTATACTTCTGGGCTATCTCCTGGTTCTCGTCTGTGTTGAGCTTCGCGAACTTCACCTTGCCTTCCATCTCCTTTGAGACCTCGTCTATTATCGGGGAGAATATCCTGCACGGGCCGCACCACGGCGCCCAGAAGTCCACAACCACCGGAAGACTGGACTTGAGCACCTCGGAATCAAAGTTTTCCTGCTTTATGTCAATCATTTTCTCGCCTCTGATATAATACGTCTTTTTAATTTATATACCTTCCATGGGGGCTTTGGGAATAGGAACTTGACATCTACATTTCATCACCTCGTCAAATACCAAACCTTCACATTTTGTATCGCATGAGATATGCGATTACACAGGAAAACACGTGTATTTTGACCTTTTTGAGACCAAAGAACCTATTGGACTCAAGACCG
>DATJMH010000033.1:0-14632 GCA_035508815.1 Saccharimonadales bacterium (SeqCode) | reverse complement strand
ATAAGATGCGTCACGTCATGGAGTCAAGGCTTACAAGGATAAGGAAGAGGAGGCGCTAGAGTTCCACCTTGGCCTGCTCCATGAAATGCGAGAGCCTCACAAAAGTTATTCCTTCTGCAGCGCCCTGCTTCCCGTAATGCGCGTCGTTGACTATTACAACCACTTTCTCGTATTTCTTCTTCCTCGCGAGCAGCATCTCCGAGGTCTCCTCCGGCTTCTTCCTTCCGGTTTCGTACTCCACTGCGACGGAGCTGCCGTTCGAGTAGGCGATTATGTCTGGCCCATACGAGCTGTTGTACACCTCGTTTCTTATTCCCGATGACGTGAGCTTCCTGCTTATCAGGTTCACGTACAGATCGTGCTCGGCGCTGTTCCTGGGTTCTGATATGAGCCATGATCCCCTGAAGCTGCCCTCGCTTACCTCATATCCGAATAGCCTGCGTTCAGCCACCAGGCGTGATATCTCAGATGCGGAGTCTTCGGCCCTGAACCCGAACGCATTGAGCTTCCTTAGCAGTTCAGACTGAAGCATGCCCTTGGACGATGAATCAAGTATGAAATACCTCAGGCTGGTCGGCATGGTCTTGCAGAGTGGGAACCTGGCTATGAAAGGCTCCTTCTGTGAGGAGTCGAGCATTATCGCCTCCCCTACAGAGAGGTTCCTTATCCCTTTCTTCACCTGCGCGAACCTCCCTAACTCGTTTCCTCCGGCGATGTAGTTGGATATGTAGTTCAGCTCTCCGGGTTCCCTCTGGTAGAACGAGACTATGAGAGAGGAGTTTCCCATGACCTCACCGTCTATCTCGTTGGCCCTCTGCGAGATTGTTATGAGACCAACGCCGTATTTCCTGCCTTCCGCGGCTATCCTACCCAGCGCCCTGGACTCGCTGACCTTCCTCGCCTCGTCTATGACTATGTATGTGGGCTTTGCAATCCTTCCGGAGAGCATCATTGAGTACATCTTCCTGAGGAGGCCTTCCATGTAGATCGACTGCGCCTCCTCGCTGTGCAGCGAAGAGAGCAGGAAGACGCAGCTTCCCGAGATCACCTTTTCCATCTCGATCTGCCTTGATGGATGGCCGGTGTCCAGGAGCGAGAGCCTTTCATGGAGAGTCTCCAGGGTCCTGTGCTCAGGGCCCGGCGTCCTTTTCTGGAATATGCGTATCGTGTAGAGAAGGGACTTGATGGTTGGCACCTTGCCTGCCTTTTTCATAACCCAGTAGCAGTAGCCTATGCACCTTTTCAGCACGGACGCCTGTACATGCCCGAGCCTCAGCCTCCTTGTCAGTATGGCCATGAGTTCGCCTATCTTTTCCGGCTCGCTTGAGTCGTCAAGGTCGAAGAGGTTTATGCTGCTCCTCGACGCGTCGTAGACATCCGCATTGATGGAGTCCGCGATGCCCAGGTAGTCGCGGTTCGGGTCCAGTATTATCAGGTTGAAGCCTCCTTTGTGGAACTCCCTGACCAGGAGCCTTGCGGCGTTTGACTTGCCCCCTCCGCTCTCGCCGAGTATCACAATGTGCGGATTCATCCTTCCTGTCACCCTGAAGGCTTTAGCGAAGAGCGGCCTCCTCCATTCCCAGGAGATGTAGTTGCCGAAATAAAACCTCTTCAGGCTTAGCCTCTTTACAATCCTAACGCTAACGCTATTGTTTTTGAAAAACATGGTATCACTTTTTATTATTATTCACTCTATAATTTTCGACCAGCATGGAATATCGCCCCTCCGAGAAAACACCAGCAAAGTCGTCGACTGCGGATAGGCCTCTTTCTAGAAAACTCAAAACACAGTCTGCGATGGAATACCTGATGACGTACGGATGGGCTATACTTATAATTGCAGTTGTGCTTGGCGCATTGTTCGGACTCGGATTCTTCAATTCCGCGACGTTGGCACCAAAGGTCGCCGCAGGATCATGCCAAGTCTATAGGCCGAACGGCCCTGGTACCACGACCTTCATCAATACTGAGGGAGTCTGCAACAACGAGCTTCCGCAGTATGTGGCGCAATATAACACAAATTCGCTAATCACTACTTCTTATTCCTCTAGCCTTAATCCTACCACAGCAGTTACAGTATCGGCATGGATATGGGAAAACCCATCAAACCTTGGAAACGGTTACGGGATGGGGATTGTTGGGAACAAGGTTGTTTATTGGCAGACCTTCGGATACCAGTTGTACGAGTGGGGTGGTGGCTTGTATTTCGGTATAGGAAACAGTGGCACATTCACCGCCATATCTGCTTCGGCAGTCCCGTCCAAGTGGGTTAATGTGGTAGGCGAATACGATACGAATGGCAATTTGAGGCTTTTCTTCAATGGCCAATTGGTTGCAAACACCATAGTCTCTCCATATGTAGCGATAACATCATCATCTGATCCCTTTTGGATAGGCGATCCCGAAGGGTCTTCTCGCTCAGTAGCAGGGCAGATTGCCGATGTGCAGGTTTACAACACCTCCCTGTCGGCGAACGAAGTCACTGCACTGTATCAGGAAGGGATAGGAGGCAGTCCGGTACTTCTCAACAACATCGGAGGATGGTGGCAGCTCAACGGCAACGCCAATGACTACAGCGGCAACCTCAACAACGGAGTGCCCGTCAATGTCATATACACAAGCAGCTGGACTTCGGGATACTCGGCGCCTTAATTCCCCGCAAGTTTCCTTACAAGATCCAGTTCCTTGGGGAAGTTCTCAGGCGTCTCGAGTATCATCGGCTTCTCCTTCACCCCCTTGTGCGAGAGGAACTTCCTGATGCCCTCGGCGCCTATGAATCCCTTTCCTATGTTCTCATGCCTGTCAAGGTGGGACCCGAGATCGAACTTCGTATCGTTGAGGTGGAAGAGGTTGACGTTCTTCATCCCCACCTTCCCGTATATCTCGTCCATGGTCTCCGCCTTCCTTATGTCGTAGCCCGCTGCGAAGAGGTGGCAGGTGTCGAGGCAGAAGCCCACCTTGCCGGAGACGCCGTCGTATATCGCCGCCAGCTCCTCTACGGTGGAGCCTATGCTGTTCGTACTGCCGGAGGTGTTTTCCAGGAGTAGCTTCACCCTGCCCAGCCCGTCCGCCTGGTTTATCGCCGCTATCACGTTCCTTATTCCGGTCTCTGTGCCCTTCCCAAGATGGCTTCCCAGATGGGTCACGAGGTACTTGATGCCCAGCTCCGAACATAGCCGTATGGTCTTGTCCAGCGTCTCTGTTGTTTTCTTGTGAGTTGCCTCTCCGGTGGAGCCCAGGTTCGGAAGGTAGGGCATGTGCGCCACCACCGGGTCAACGTCAAAGGTCTTAGACTTCCCTATGAAGTTCCCGACATCCTCCTCCGGTATGTCCTTCACCTCCCAGCCGCGCGGGTTGCTTACGAATATCTGCATTGCGGTGCATCCCATCTCCGCGGCGCGGTCGAACGCCAGGTCTATGCTCTTCGCGACAGATACGTGGTAGCCTATTCGCAGCATATTCTCAACCAGTCAGAGGCGTTGGTACGCCTTTCTCAGTATCTCGGTCTCCGCTGCGCCGAGCGCCTCGTTCTTTGCAAACGTCTTGTTCGTCAGTATGAAGTCCAGCGCCTCCTTCCTTTCCGGGCTGGTCGCGGCGGTGAGGTAGATTATCTCAGACGGGTCCTTAACCCGCATGTTGCTGCCTGCGTCATTGAACCATCCTGCAAAGACCTTTGCGTACTTCACAGTCATCGATATCTGCGAGACCACAAGGAGGAATTTTTTGACTTCCTCCAGCCTTGCGACCACCTCGGGATTAATCTCCTTTCCCTGCTCCACGGCATTGACAAGGTTCTCGTACCTGTGCTTCATGTTGTGCTCGTCTTCCAGGAGCCTGTCGAGTATGAAGAGGTGCTTCTCGACCTCGCTCGTCAGCTCTGCGGCTGTGACCAGGTTGCCCTCGACCTTAACCCTGCCGGCCTTTATCTCCCCTTCCAGTAGGTCAAGCGCCTCCGACATCAGTTCGGCGTTTATCTTTGAGACTAGGTCTTCGCACAGCATCCACGCAGGGGTCTCCTCCACAAATAGCACCTAAGAACAAGTTATATATCTCAGCAATGATTAAAAGGTATGCCTGCTGCTTTGGCCGGTGGAATGATGGAATACAGGGGACTGATTATAGCCACAAGCCCGAAGGTGTACGAGCCCGCGGAGGATTCCTTCCTTGCGGCTGAGGTGGTCTCAGGCGTGCTTCCGGGGCTTGGCAGGGAGGCAAGGGTCCTCGACGTTGGCACCGGCACGGGCGTCCTTGGGCTTGTGGCCTCGATGGACTCGGAAGTTGTGGAGACCGTTTTCTCGGACGTGAATGCCGATGCAGTTGAGCTGGCTAGGACGAACTTCCAGGCTAACAGGACGTGGT
Source organism: Saccharimonadales bacterium (SeqCode) (assembly GCA_035508815.1). Classification (GTDB taxonomy): domain Archaea; phylum Micrarchaeota; class Micrarchaeia; order Micrarchaeales; family CABMGC01; genus JAJZIZ01. The sequence goes on along the minus strand of DATJMH010000033.1, from coordinate 10,273 downwards.
TCAGCGCCAGGGGGAGCTTCCTCAGGAGCGACCTACTCTCGGGGATAGCTGAGGGCGAGATGTTCGATCTCATAATCTTCAATGCCCCCTACCTGAGGAACGAAAACGAGGGCGAGGAGAGGGAGCGCAACGCGTGGAGCGGCGGGAAGGAGGGCGTTGAACTGTCCATCAAGTTTCTGGAGGAGGCGACGCCGCACCTTGCTGAGGATGGGGCGATAGTCCTGGTTGCAAGCTCGTTCAGCAACCTCGAGAAGCTGATGAAGGCAGTGGAGAGGCTGGGGCTCTCGATATCGTCCCAGGCAAAGAGGCACATTTTCTTTGAGGACATAATATGCCTGGACATGCGGATGCGAAGACCCGGTAAGATGTAGGAATTGGGGCCGTTGCTGCAGCTGCAGGTCATAATTCCTGCAGGACCTCCACGGAATTGGCCTTGCATTCCCTTGCAAGCTCCCTGTCGAAGGTGAAAAGCGGCAGGGACCTCTCCTTTGCGATGGAAAGTATCAGCTTGTCGTTGAATCGCTTGAAGGATGTCGAAGGCTCCTTCATTATTATCTTGCCTGCGGCCCTCACGTCTGCGCCGCTTACGCAGCATACCTCGTAAGTTTCCAGCACCTCTTCTATCTTCTCGTTTATGGTTCCCTTGTCTATCTTCAGGCGGTCCAGTACGGATGCCAGCTCTTCCAAGACCACGCTCGGAAGGAAGCCGCGGGTTATCTTCTCAAGGCCTGCCTTGGCAGCCCCATGAAGCTCGGAATCCAGGAGTATGTAGTCTACCAGCACGCTAGTGTCTATTACGCTCTCCATCTTACGCCCTCGTCCCAGCTCTCGCCTATGGCGCGCTCTATCTCCTTCTCGGTGAGGCGCCTGCCGAGCCTTATCGGCTTTATCCCTATCCTTCTGTTCGCCCTTGGCTCATTGCCCTTGAGCTTGCTGTTTATCAGCAGGGAGAGTTTCCTGGTGCTCCCGTATTCCCTTATGGATTCATCTACCAGCTGCCTGTAGAGCGCATCCTCAAGGATTATTGTCGTCTTTACCATGATCATTATACCATATAAACATATATAAATTTAACGTTCAGATGTCTTAAGATGGATAGGATGGGGGGAGCCTGAGGCGGCGGAGAGTCCGCCTCAATTGTGGATGTCTGGAAGAGCCTTATCCCGTCCTTGCCTATGTAGGCCCTCATCTCGTACTCCCTCTTCTTTTCCAGTTTCTGCCAGACCTCCCTGCTGCACCACACGGCCTCTGCCACTTCGTACAGCATGCGGGCCATCTCCCTGACGGTCATGTTCGACTCGTCCAGCCCCGCAGCCGCCAGGAGTTTGGAAAGGTCCCTCTTCAGCTTCCTGTGCAGACCAGTCCCGTACCTCCCGTCCTTCTTCTCCTCCGCGCATACGGCCCTTTGCAGCTCTCTCCTCAGCTTTGCGTCCATTCCCTGCTCCCCTTTTCTTTTCCCGTTCCTATCCATCTTTGCACCCCACTAAAGGCAGTTCTGCCCTTTGCCATCTTGTATAGCGTCTGGCTACGCTCTCTGTGCTTGTTTATCAGAATAAAAGTATTTATACTTTACTATATGATTGGATACTAAAGTAGAAAGGGTTATAAATATGTACATGCATATACTAATGCCAAGCGTGGCTTGGCGCACCCAGAACTAAGGGGGCGGCACAGCTGCCCCTTTATTTTTACAAGCGCAGAAGCCCTGGCTCTGAGGAAAGTTATGCTTCCGGGCCTTTAGGATTAGAAAACAGAAGGCGCAAGGTTGCAGTCTTCCGAATCGGATAGGAATACCAAATCGCTACGGGGACAATGCGGGTTCGGATCCAACCTGCAGCGCGCAATTGCTTCGAACGAGGCAACACCATGAGTATGCATGAAAAATCTGAAAGCTTGTACCAGGAGCATTCATGCCTTGGCGTTCCTGCCCAGCTTCCTGTGCGCCTTTCCAAGATCCCTTGAGAACTGAGCGGCGAGCAGGTTAAGTTCGCCTGCAAGCACCGCGGCGGCGATTATCTCGGCGAATTTCAGGGAGTTTGAGCCTGGCGGGTCTCCGCCTCCGGCAACCCCCATTATCGAGAGCGCCTCCCTCTGCGTCGGGAGCGATGACCCCCCGCCGATCGTCCCCACCTCTATGGAGGGCATTGTCACAGAGATGTAGAGGTCCTTCCCCCTTACTTCTGTCAGGGTGAAGCAGCTGCTGCTCTCCACGACCTGGGCTATGTCCTGGCCCGTCGCAGCGAAGACCGCCGCGACCATGTTCGCTGCATGGCCGTTGAACTTGCTGCTCCCGGCCCGCGCGCTTCCGAGGAGGTTCTTCTTTATGTTGAGGTTGTTTATGCCTTCGGGAGTCGCCTTGAGCAGCTCGCTTACGACCTCCCCCTTTATCAGCGCGTCGGCTACGACGGTCTTGCCCCTTCCGAGCAGGCTGTTGACCGCCGACTCCTTCTTGTCTGAGCACATGTTGCCGCTCACCGAGACTAGCCGCGCCTTCCCGAATCCCTTCTCCATGTATTCGCACGCGGCCTCGCTCGCGATTGTGACCATGTTCATGCCCATCGCGTCGCCGGTGCTGAACGCGAACCTTATCCAGACGTTGTTGCCCAGGACGAAAGGCAGTATCTCCTTCACCTTTCCGTGCGAGGTCGTGGCCTCCGCTGCGGCCCTGATTCCCTTCTGGTTCCTCTCTATCCACTCCAGGAATTCCGCGGTGTCCACTATCGAGCCAAGCTCGAACACAGGAGCCCTTGTCATGGAGTCCTTGAGCACCCGCGCGCTGGCGCCGCCTGACATGCTGATGGCCTTCATGCCCCTGCTGACGCTCGCTATGAGCGCGCCCTCGGTTGTAGCCATCGGGACGTAGAACTCGCCCCTTGCGTGCATGCCGTTGACCTTCATCGGGCCTGCGATGCCCATGGGCATCTGCGAGTATCCAATGACGTTCTCTGCGTTCTTGTTCGAGATCTGGGAGTAATCCAGGGAGGAGGAGCCTATGGCGGAGAGCTTGGCGCCGGTCGCCTTCTCGATGACGAGCTTCCTCGCCTCCGCGGCAGCGGCCGGGCCTAGGTAGTCTTCAATCTGGCGCATGGAGAGCTCCTTGCGCAGGACTTTCTCCGCTATCTCCTCTGCATTGCCCTTTCTTGAAGAGGCGCTCCCGTCCTTCATCCAATCATTAAGCCATATGCTGGTAAACATTATAAAGCCGACGCATCCGGTCCGCAGCTGAGGCGTTGCCTAGCGCTTCCCTGCGATATTCCTTAAGACGGGCATCGGGTCCCTGGGGTACCAGAGCACTGCCATTGTTGCGGCATAAGGATTCAGGCCGCGATTCGACCTGAGAAGCGTGCCCACCGCATTCTCAAGCCTGTCCAGCGCCTTTCCGAGGTTGTCGTTGTGGATCTTGGCCATGTATCCGAGCATCTCGCGGGTCGTCTCGGGATAGAGGCAATAGAGGCTATCCACCTTGGCCCTGAGCGCCGCCTTGTCGGGGAAACCGTATGTCCCACCGGTGAAGCCCTCGGGGGTGTTGGCCAGGATTATGTTGTTGAATTCGGTGTTTGCGGCCTGGTCGGTTGTCGCCTTTTCTATCGCCTCGGCAAGGGCACCTGTTTTCTTGGCTGGTCTTGCAGCTTCATCAGGGAGAGGATGGAGTTTTGCTTCGGCGAGCTCTGAGGGCACCACGCCTATCGCCAGAGGAAAGCGGGGCCTCGGTGGCCCTGTTCTCTTCTCACTTCTATAGAGCTGTGCGAGAACCTCATAAGGATTCTGCGCTTTCCTGGCGGCTGCGGCTGGAGACGGAGGCGCTGCCGCTCCTGTTTTAGGCGTATTTGATGAAAGAGTCTCGGTAATCCTTGCTTCCGGAGGCTTGGCTAGCCTTGCCACCCTTAAAGCGTTCAGCTCCGCGGGCGTGGTGCCCAGGGCCTTGGCCAGGTCTTCAAGCAGTTCGGATCCGTGAATGGGGTAAAAAACATCGCGTTCCATCTCGGAAATCCTCGTCTGGGTGGTGCGTATTCTTTTTCCGAGATCAGTCTGGCTCATCCCGAGGCCGTTCCGCAGCTTCCTGACAAGCTCCCCGAAGCTTGAGGCGCGGGGCTCCTGCCTCACGTGTTCCTGAACCGGGCGGACGGGCATCATGGCGTCTCCGGCTGTAGGCGCAGCTACGTCCGATAGGGCCAGTATCATGTTGGGCCATACGTACCCGTGGTCTATCGCCACCGAGAGCATGTGCGTCTCGTACATGACATCCTTGCCGACTCCCTGCTTCCTGGCCGTTTCAGTGAATGACTCCGCCGTTTTCAGATAGGTAGTTGGATTGGTGAGGAAGATTGCCTTGATTACGTTTTTGTAGAGGTTGGGGTTCAATGCGCTGAGGCGCTCCAGTGCTTCCGTCTCTCTTACGGTAAGATCGAGCTCATTTACCCTGGCCAGAACCTCGGTGGCCCGGTTGTGGGGCACGTTTGGCTTCTTGTCTGGGGCGCACGTTCTTGTCTTGTTCATCGGATCGCCTGGGCTTGTTCGCCCATTGGTTGTAAACGCCTAGCTGATATCGAGGTACTTGAAGAACGCTTCCTCTATCGCCTTCGGAGTGATTGGCTTGGTCCCGCTTGAAAGCCTTTCCAGTATGGGATCCAGTAGTTCCTTGTGCAGGCGCTTGGTAAACCTCGGGTGCTTTGTGTCCAGATAGTTAAGTATCTCGGCGAGCCTCGCCTGCCTCGGGTCCTTGACCTCGGCCTTCACCGCGGCTTTGTCCTGCCAAGGGATGGAAGATGCTGCAGGCACCGCACCCCGGTCTCGCATGAGAGTGACTTTCTCGGGATCCCTGAAGAACATGGAGACCTCCACGTTTAAGACCTTCGCGATTGCAGCCAGGAAGAATGAATAGGGTACAGTCTTGCCGGTTTCTATGAGGATTATGTTGTTCTCTGTGACGCCGTAGATGGTCGCCTTGAGGTTCGCCGTGGCTCGGTTTGCCAGGTCCTTTCCCGTAAGCCCGCGTGACTCTCTCAGTAACTTCAGGTTCCTGCCTATCACGTTTTCCAGGAAGAGCTTTTTTTCATCGGTCCCGGACAGCTGAATTTTCCCTTCTCCAAACAATGCCGTCAGAAGGATTTTGAGGTTGCTTATGTTTGTCGCTAATGTCTCCCGTGCCCTCTGCTCCTCCCTCTCCTTCCTTCTAGCCTCCAGTAGGGCCCGTCTGGCCTGCGCTCTCTCCTCCGGGGACTGGCTGACATCGCTGCCTGGTCTTGCCGAGTCCTGCAAATCGCGGTCTTGGAAGAGCTTTGCAAGTTCCACTTTCAGATTGTCTGCGATCCTCCTGGCCAGATTCAAGGAAGGCACCCCATTACCTGTGATTATCTTGGATAATGCTGTCTGATGCATCCCTAGATCCTCAGCCAGGCGGGCCTGGGCCCGGCCATTGAGTGCAAGGTAACGCTTGACATTAATTCCGAAGACTTTCCTTTCGAGAAGGCCTAACGCCACATCCGGCTTGGTGTGAAGTGCGTCCGCATACTCCTTTAGCTTGTGTGGGCTTATCCGTATGTCCGCTCCGGGTTTTGACAGATTTGCGTGCATCGAGTCACCCGGTCTGACGCCTGGCTGCCATCTTCGCGGCGTGGTTCACTCCTATAGGTTCCGGTTCCTGCCCATTGAAGAACGTCTCTTTGCTGCATCCGAGTGCGTTGAGGAGTCTCCTAAAAACTGTCGTAGAGGGGATCTTCTGGCCTTCCATCATCAGGATTATGTCCCCGGAGGTTACGACTATGGCATTGCCGCTGGTCATGCTTGCCAGTAGCTCGGGCGACATTCCGATATCGTGCATTAGGCTTTCCAGCTTCGCCCCGAAGGCCTTTTTCCTTACAACCTCCTCGAGCTTCGAATCCAGCGGAGTGCTTTTGGGGAAGAGGGTGTTAACAAGCACTGCCAGTTCCCTTTTCCTGTCGAATATGGCGCCTGCCGAGTATCGCCGCGTCCTCGCGCCGAATGCGCCTTCTTGTTCGGCGGGCTCTTCGAAGAGTTCGGCCAGTTCGACGCCGAGCGTCTCTGCTATTTTATTGGCGGTGCCTAAAGACGGGATCAGGCCTCCTTCTATGTTTGACATGTAAGTGCCTGTTGCGTCTATGAGGCTGGCAAACTTCTCCTGGTTCTTCCCGGCAGCCTTCCTCATGCGCCTGATGCTCTGACCAAATACATTCGAGTCGAATAGCCTTGAGACCTCCACGATGGAGACGTGCAGCGCTGTTGCATATTCCAGCTTCTTTGCGTCTGTTGCCTTTTCCTGGGGCTGTCTATAGGTCATGGGAATCATTCAGCTGCTTATGGATTGGTATGGAACTTGGATGATATATAAATTTTCACTTTTCCGGCTCAAACGACATTCGCAGAACCAGGCAAATAGGATTATAAAGCTACCTTGCAGATACTTAGACAACCAGTTGTGCTGAATGGCAAGCATTACAGTCAGGATAGCAGGAGCCAATGGAGACGGAGTCGAGTCGAGCGGAGCCCTTCTCATGAAGGTGGCTGCGAGGAACGGCATGCAGGCCTTCGGATACCGTGGCTACCAGTCGATAATAAGGGGAGGGCACGTCTGGTTCCAGGTAAGGATCGGAGACTTTGACTCGAGGCTCCAGAGCCACGGGGACAAGGTGGACATACTAGTGGTATTCAACCAGGACGGCATTGCCAACCAGGCAAGCCACCTGAGCGAGAACGCCTCGGTGATATACGACCCCACCAAGGTGAAGGTCGATGCGCTCGATGCATCGAAGTACAAGCTCATCCCGGTGCCCATGCTCGACATAGCGATGCAGGTGAGCGGCGATCCCATAATGAGGAATACCGTCGCAATAGGGACCGCGCTCAGGCTGATAGGCATAGATATGTCGGTCTTCGAGAAGGTCATAACAGGGATGTTCGCTAGGAAGGGTGAGAAGGTAGTTAACAGCAACATAGCCGCGGCCTCCAAGGGATACAACCTTGAGGGCCTGCAGGCGATACACAAGCTCAAGAACGACGGAAAGTCGAGGTACATGCTCGATGGCAACACCGCCCTTTCAATAGGGGCGTACGCAAGCGGATGCAACTTCTACTCGGCCTACCCCATGACACCGGCGAGCGGCATACTCCACTGGTTCGCCGCTCACGAGGACAAGGGGGTCTTCTTCAAGCAGGTCGAGGACGAGATAGCCGCGATAAACATGGCCATAGGCGCCTCCAACGCAGGAGTGCGTTCGATGTGCGGGACCAGCGGTGGAGGTTTCTCGCTCATGGTCGAGGGGCTTGGGCTTGCAGGAATGCTCGAGACGCCGCTTGTAGTCGTCAATTCGCAGAGGACAGGGCCAAGCACGGGCCTTCCCACCAAGACCGAGCAGGGCGACCTTCTTTTCGTGATGCACGCCTCGCAGGGGGAGTTCCCGAGGATAGTGGTCGCGCCGAGAAGCGTCGAGGAGGCCTTCTACATAGGAAGCGAGGCTTTCAACCTTGCCGACAGGTACCAGTGCCCGGTGATAATACTCATGGACCTCTACATCTCGGAGCACGTAGAGACTATCGATGGATTCGACATCGACTCCATCAAGATTGACAGGGGAAAGGTCTTGAAGAGCAACCCCGAGCCCGGCAGGTTCAAGAGATACCTTTATTCTGAGGACGGGGTCTCGCCCAGGGCCTTCCCTGGAACCCCGGGGACTGAGCACGTCGCGCCGAGCGACGAGCACGACGAGTACGGGGACCTGGTGAGCGACGCGCTCTCCGGCATAGACAAGTACGTTGAGGTGAGAAGGAAGATGATGAGGAAGAGGATGACAAAGATAGAGACAATGCTAAAGAACGAGACGATATTCGTCCCGGGGATATACAACGAGGGGGCCGACTGCTTCTTCGTCACTTTCGGGTCGACCACGGAGCCAGCGATGGAGGCGGTCTCGCTGTTGAAGGACAAGGGATACAACGTGGGTGTCATCTCGTTCAGCTACCTGATGCCGCTCGACAAGGAGAAGACAAGGGAGATGCTCAAGGGCAGGAAGCTGATAGACGTCGAGGGCAACTACACCGCCCAGCTCGCGCAGGTCATAATGATGAATACGGGAATAGAGATAGAGAGGAGAATACTGGAGTACGACGGAGAGGCGATAACAGGGGAGGGAATAGTTGAGAAGGCGGTTCCGCTTATAAAAAGTTTTTGATCTGATACAATGGTAATAGAAGCGATTACAAAACAGGTTTATGCGTCTGGAGTCAAACCCATATGGTGCCCAGGCTGCCTCCTGGGAGAGACATTGGTAGTTTCTAATCCCTCAGTAAAGCCCATAATGGAGGTTGAGGTTGGGGAGAGGGTACTGACAGCCGAAGGCGTTTACAAGACCGTCGCGGCGAAGATTGAACACCATCATGCAGGCTTGATGTATAGGATACGCGTCAAGTCTTTCGGTACGCTAAGCGCTACTCCTGAGCATCCTTTCGTCGGCGTTAAGAGGGTAGATAAGGAGAAACACAACCAGGTCTTCTTGGAACATAAGATAGAGGCTTCCCAGCTAAGCAAGGGTGACTATCTGGTCTTCCCAATAATGAACGAGGTCAAGGACGTAAAGACTTTCAAGCTAGTTTACAACAAGAAGGAGAAAGATACCAGGAGCAGGGCACTGCCATCCGAGATAGATCTGGATGCTGATTTCCTCCGCCTGGCTGGATATTACATAGCAGAAGGAAGCACCCATAGCAGGGAAATGATATTCAGTTTCAACAAAGACGAGCATGAATATATCGAGGATGTTAGATCCCTCATGAAAAGGATATTTGGGCTTGAGGGGCGACTTAGATCCAAGAATAGCGATACCCAAGGGGTAGACATCTTGTTCAATTCCTCTTACCTCTCCGATATCTTCAGAGAGTTGTTCGGGCATTCTGCTGAGACAAAGCGCATACCACACGAGTTCATGTTCCTGCCCAAGGAGAAGCAGATGGGGCTTCTGAGCGGGATGTGGAGGGGAGATGGCTGTTTCATGGAGACAAAAGCAGAATATACAACCATCTCGGTGGTGCTGTCCGAGCAGATCAAACTACTGCTCCTAAGGTATGAGATAGTCCCGATCATGCACAGCGAAGAGGCGCATGGAATCCATAAGAAGGCTTACAGGATATATGTTTCTGACTGTGCGGATTACAATAAGCTTGCCGCTATCGTGGGCATGCCTTACCATAGGACAAATCAGGGAGAAAACGGCTCCTCAATAATAAAGAATGGGAGAGTTTACCTTCCAATTTCGGAGATCGAGACCTTCCCATACAATGGCCCAGTGTATGACCTGACTATGGATAGCGCAGACCACACATTTGTAACGAATGTCACTGCTTCCGGGAATTGCGGCGATTTCGGTGTTTTTGCCGCTATAACCAAGGCCCTGACCGAGCTCAAGGTAGACAAGAGCAACGCCATGATAGTCTCGGGCATTGGATGCAGCTCCGCTATGCCGCAGACCTTCAGCACCTACGGGATGCACAGCCTGCACGGAAGGCTGCTGCCCGTAGCAAGCGGCGCAAGGCTCGCGAATCATGATTTGACGGTCATAGGAACCGGAGGGGACGGGGACGGATACGGGATAGGAGTGGGACACCTGATCCACACGGCAAGGAGGAACATAAACATGACATACATAGTCATGGACAACGAGACCTACGGCCTGACCACGGGCCAGACCTCGCCCACTGCCATGATGGGCCACAAGACCAAGTCTACGCCTTTCGGAGCGATAGAGATGCCGGTCAACCCTCTCGCGCTCGCCATAAGCGCGGGCGCGACATACGTCGCAAGGGGATTCTCCGGTGACCCGACACATCTCGCCGACCTGATAAAGGGCGCGATACAGCACAACGGCTTCTCGCTTGTCGACGTCTTCAGCCCCTGTGTGACATTCAACCACGATAACACCTATGACTGGTTCAAGCCCAGGATATACAAGCTCGACCAGTCCAACCACGACCCGTCGAACCTTGGCTCCGCTCTTGGAAAGGCGGTCGAGGACTTCCAGACAAACTGGTCGAAGATACCAATAGGCTTGTTCTACAAGACCGATAGGCCGAGCTACGAGGAGCTGGACATAGCGCTGAAGAAGGGCCCGCTCATAAAGCAGCCGTTCCCCACAAAGGAGCAGATAATGTCCATACTTGAGGAGAACAAGTAGCGCAGTTAGCTTTAAGTATCAGAAGCTGCGACTTTGCAATCCTGATTGCAAGGTTGGAAGATGAATTCGATAATCGATAGGAGACCCACCAC
>DATJMH010000032.1:0-4957 GCA_035508815.1 Saccharimonadales bacterium (SeqCode) | reverse complement strand
CCTCCCTAGCCTCCCTTGTCGAGCTCTTGCCCTTCTCCGGGGAGAGTATAATGACCTCTAGCATGTCTGAAACCTCGACCTTCCTGATCTTCAGCGGGTCCCTTCTCGCAATCACGGTGAATCCTCCGAAGATTGCCGGGGCGACGTTGTCGAGGTGCGGCGAGCCCGCAGAAACCGTCTCGCCGAGCGAGGCGTACTCCGCGAGCGCGTTCCTGTCAAGCCCCAGTCCGAATAGCCTGTCTATCGCATACGCCATGCCAGCAGCGCTGGCGGCGCTGCTTCCCATGCCTCCGCTCGGCTTTATGCCCTTTTTTATGGAGATCGCAAGTCCCTTCCCCTCCAGACCGAAATCCGCCCTCATCTTCGAGAGGACCGGCCCGCAGGTGTTCTTCCCAAGGTCGTCGGAAACGGGGTAGTCGCCGACGCTCCTGATGGAATCCCTGTCCGCCAAGGAAACCTCCATCTCGTCAAAGGGCTCCGCGAGGGCGATGCCGCATATGTCGAAACCCGAGCCCAGGTTCGCCGAGGTGGCGGGGATCCTGATCCGTATGCCGTCCATCATTGCACGTAGAAGCATTTTCTCAACTTGTATAAAAGGATATGCTACGGAGGAAGCGGCCCATCCGCACCGCAGTTCCGCATTCAAGGTACTGCCGCGGCTGCCGGGCAGATTGGGACTAAAAGAGTGCCCACCGGAGAATGCATGCATCACTCAAGTGTATGGACGCGCTCGTACCCGAAGGGCTTGTACCTCGTTCCCCTCCCTGTGTAGAACTCGTCGAAGAACTCTATGAAGCTTAGCCTGAAGCTCTGGAAGCCCGCCTCGAATGTGCTCAGGGCCATGTTGAGCAGGTGGAGCAGCACGTAGATGACCACATACAGTGCGAAAATCGCCACTCCGGAACTCAGGTCCGGCGTGAAGGCGCTGTCTATCAGCGAAGCCAGCACTATGCTCACTATGCCGAAGCCCATTATCCTGATGTAGCTCAGCGGATAGGTGACCAGGTCGATGAGCCTGCCCGCGCTGTGCGGCCTGGCGACCACCATGCAGAGCACCGCGGCCGCAAGCACAACGGCGCTGTCGTAAGTTGCCACCCCTCCCAGCAAACCGAACAGCCCCACGACCGTCAACGTGCCAGATATTAGTGCGAGCAGCATGAAGAACCTGAAGAGGGCCGACCTAACGTCACGGCGGTTGTAGCTGTTGACCATCCCAAGCAGGAGGCCGACGCTTATCTGGAAGATGCCCACGACGATCGAGACCGAGACTACTGTCAGTATGTTGTGCGACCAGTCGAACCCGTGGAAGAATGGGAAGATGTACTGGTCAAGCGGCACACCGAAGTACTGGTTGTTGAAGATGCCGAACAATATCGTGAACACGGAGGAGAGCATCCATATGTTGGCGAGGTTGTGGAAGAGCTTCCTGGGACTAGTCCTCCTTGCCACAATCATTGCCAGGACCAACGAGACTATCCCGTATCCAACGTCGCTGACCATCAGCCCGTAGGCTATCGGGAACGAGAGTATCAGGAACCAGGCTGGGTTTATCTCGTCGCTCCTCGGCGTTGAATACATGTTCACCAGGTAGTCAAAGGACTTCATGATCCCTGCGCCCCTGATGTAGGTCGGTGGAAGCTCCTTGGTGCGCACTGTTTCCATGAGGCACGCACCGTCAGTTGCGCCCATCAGCTTCCAGAAAAGCTCCCTCTTTCTCTTTGCGGGTATCCATCCCTCGACAATGGAGGTGCTCTCGGTCCTCTTGATGAATCTGTACGCGTTCTCCTTGCCTATCTCTATAGACAGCATCTCGTGCAGGCCTGCCAATTTCGAGTAATGGGCCTCGCTCATCCTGTCGAGCCTCTTCTTCCTTTTTCCTATCTCCTTCTCGTACCTGCCTATCCTTGCGCCAGACTCCGCGTATCTAGGGGACCTCTCCTCGTCACTAAGCCTTCCAACCTCCCGGTAGGCTTCAGGAAGCGCCTCAAGCTCGTCCAGCTCCATCCTGGCTTTCAGGACGACCTCCTCAACGGGAAGCTGTCTGGTCCTTTCAACCTTCTTTGGGTTGAGGAGCCTGATCATCTCGGTTATCCTGGAGTCTAGCGACTCGAGCTCGCCGAGTCTTTCCGGGGGCGGGCAGTCCCTGGCCCTTAGATTGCTCTCCCTGAAGTCAATTATCTCAAGACCATACAGCACATCAATCAGGATGCCCTCAAGCGACGAGGGCACCATTATCCTGACTCTCGACATACGCTCGGAGTAGAGGAACTCGAACATGCTATCTGACATGTAATAACCAGGCAAGCCTTATATCAACTCCGAGGACGCGATCCTGAAGATATGCAGGCTTTAAATATTATTAAGTCAGAGTCCTAATGTGCCTTCATGGCAACTCGTTCAGGGGAAAAAGGCAGGGACAACAGGCTGGTGCACTACGGAAGGCTGCTCCTGGCGATACTTGCGATACTGATAGCGGCAGCGCACCTCTCCTCGATAGGCGGCTCCTCCGGGGGCGGAGGCACCACGCACGCAGCTCCGCCGCTCGGCGCCCAGGCCCTCGGCCTCTGGATACAGATAGAGATAATCGCATACGCCGTGATAGCCGTCGTCTTCCTGCTCGGCATAAGGAAGTGGTACCCGGCAGCCGTGGTCTTCAATGCATTCAACGTCATACTCTACTTCCTATCGAGCTACGTCGCCATACCCGGAATAACGGCGCATGCCTTCGGCAGCAGGTTCGGCTCCTTCGGCACCTCGCTGGGAAGCACGGTGCTTATAGTCAGCTGGGTTGCCCTGCTGATACTCAGCATAATCTTCCTCAAGTACGACAAGGGATCCAAGCTTGAGGGCGAGATCTAGGAGGCAAAGGCGAAAGGATGGGCAAGTCTTATATACTTGGCCGGCGGAATGGATATTGATTGGATGGGATTGTTCGATAAGCCAGCTCCGAAGAGCCCGCAGCCCGCGCAGAGCGCATACAAGTGCCTTTCCTGCGGAAAGGAGCTCAAGGGGATGGTCCTGTATTGCGACGGATGCAGCGGCTACGTCTGCAGGGGCTGCGCCATACCCGCAAGCGACGACGACAGCTCAGCCTACAACTGCCCCAACTGCTCCTCAAGGCTCCAGTTCTTCACTATCTGACTACTCTATCTTGCCGTCTTCCTTGGTGTATAATGTTATCTCGGGATGCCTTCTCTGCATCTGGTTGGCCTTCTGCCCGTAGATCGCCTTGATGCCCTTCTGTATCGCGAGCTCGACAAGCCTCTGCGTGATGACACCGTCGAGCACTATGGCGTAGCAGTTTGAGCTGTTCTGCGCCACCTGGAGAAGCTCCCTGATGGGAACCTCGCGCATCACACTCCCCGAGGTGTCGTACAGCCGGCTCCTCAGAGTTCCTGTGAGCTCATCAAGCCCCTGCCCCAATGTTGTGAAGAGCATGCTCTCCAGGACCGGGCCCTTTGCCTGCGAGCCCTGCGATCCTGAGTATATCTGCGACTCTATCCTCTCTATTCCGGGAGGGCTTGGCGCAGCCTCTCCGGTCTTCCTCGGTTCGGGCCTCTCATCAAGGTCGCCCAGCGAGGCCTGCTGCCTCTGCTCGTCGACTCTGGGGGCGGGCTCAGGCGGCCTCGGCGCCGGGGCGCTCTGCGCCTGCGGAACAGGAGGCGGCGGAGGGGGCGGCTGTTGCTGCTGCGGCCTGAAGTCCCTGTTGTTCGGATACCTCTGCTGCCTGTTCTGGTAATTGTCCTGGCTCGGAGGGGGCTGGAACCTTCCCCTAGAGCTTCCCTGGTACTGGTCGAGCGGGACCTTGGTCCTCATCGACTTTATTATCTCCTTCCTAGTAAGGTCCTCGACCTCCTTGCCGTCGGGAGCCCTGCAGACGAAGTCTATGTCCGCAACGTTAACGAGGTTCCTCAATATCAGGTCTCCTCCCCTGTCCCCGTCGAGGAAGACTGTGGTCTCCTTCTCCCTGCAGAGGTCTATTATGCTCTTGGGCACCGCTGCCGCGCCTCCCAGCGCTATGGCGTTGGTGACGTCGTTCCTGAGGAGGACGAGCACGTCGGCCCTTCCCTCAACTATGATGAGTTCAGGCGACTTCCCTACCTCTGGCCCTGCGGGCAGGTTCTCCGGCCCGTAGGAGGCTATCTCGCTGACCTTGACCTCGGACTGGACCAGCTCGGAAAGCTCCCTGCTGTCCGGTATGTCCGTGGTGAGGAGCAGCTTGACCAGCTCCTTGGCCCTGTCGAGTATCTTCCTGCGCTTCTCTGACCTGGTGTCCTCCACCTTGGCGACCTTGAACTCCGCCTCGTAGGGCCCTACCCTGTCTACCGATTCCACCGCGGCAGCAAGGATGCAGGTCTCGATCCTGTCCAGCGACGCTGGAAGCAGGAGCCTTCCATAGCTCCTGCCTCCGGTCTGCGACAGTTCTATCTCTATCCTGCCTATCTTGCCGCCCTTCTGGAGCTCCCTCAGGTCGAGGTCGTCTCCCAGGAGGCCCTCGGTCTGTCCGAAGACAGCGCCTATTATGTCAGGCTTGTCCACCATACCGTTGATTGTAAACTTAGCCTCCACCATGTACTTTACTATGTCTAGATATGTTTTCGCCATTTATTCACCAATTTTTGTGGTGCTTCCGCTTGGGCATCCTACCGTCGCGTACGCATTAAGTATGCCAGATATCCCGGACATCGCTCCGAAACCAGCTGCCTTGTTTGCTCGAAAGAGCACGATTTCCAATCAAATCACTGTAGAAAGAGCTGCATCTACCGACGCGTATCTGAAGAGACACCGGAAACAAAATAATCATGATTCTTCATGGTAACACTCAATACAGAATGCAACTTCTATTCTCGATATTACTAGGTGTGTATGTATTAATATAACTTGCGCATAGGTTCGTTTTAGGCTCCGTCCCACAATACGATTGATGACTAACGTCAAATGAAAGGGACCTATTTCA
>DATJMH010000031.1:0-14320 GCA_035508815.1 Saccharimonadales bacterium (SeqCode) | reverse complement strand
AAGCGGAGACCAAAAAACAACAAAAGTAAGGATAACAACCGACACCCCGGAGGTGCGGACCCCGGAAGGAAGGAAACTGGGCCCGTACGAGAAAAACACGGTAGTCGACATAGAGAACCAGCAGGACTTGGAGTTTCTGATCAAGAACAAGATAGGAGAAACAACAAACCAGTGATAGAATGAAGATAACCAAAGAAATAAACGCGTACTGCCCCTACTGCAACGCCCACACGCCGCACATAGTGAAGTCCTCGCAGAGAGGCAAGCAGAGGGGGCTGGGCAAGGCGACGAGAAGGCACAACCGCGCGATAAAGGGATACATAGGCAGCGTCGAGCTCAAAATCCACCCGAAGAAGCTCGGCAAGAGGCAAAAAGTTACCCTCGAGTGCACCAAGTGCAAGAAGTCTGTGGAGAAGGTCTTCGGCGGAAGGACCAAGAAGAAAATAGAGATCAAAGCAAGATAAAATGCTGATCAAAAAACAGACGCCAAGCGAAAAGGAACTAGTGCTAGTCAAAATCAGCAAAATCATGCCCCACGGGGCCTACTGCGAACTGGTCGAGTATGGGATGGACGCCTACCTCCCGATCTCGGAGATAGCCTCCGGCTGGATAAAGAACATACACGAATTCATAAAAGAGGGGCAGAAGGACGTAGGCAGGGTCATCGCCATAGACAAGGAGAAAAGGGCGGTAGACGTCTCGCTCAAGAAAGTGACGACAAAGGAGAAGAACGACAAGATCAGCGAGTACAACCTGGAAAAACGGTACGAGAAGCTTTTCAGCCAGGCGCTCTCCACCGCAAAACTAGAAGCCAAGAAGGACGCCATAATCAGCGAGATAGCGCAGAAGGCGGCCACATACACCGAGATCATCCAGGCATTCGTCGATAAAAAGGACGTCCACGACATGATAAAGAACAAGGCCCTTGAGGACGCGCTGGCTGAAATAGTCTCAAAAAACATCAAGCCCAAGCGTTACGAGGTCTCATACGTGCTCGAGCTGAGGGCGACAGACCCGAAGGCCGGAGTCTCTGAAATAAAGCAGACACTGAAGGAAATAGAGGCGAAGGGGGTCGGGGTTCTGTACATCGGTGCGCCCAGATACCGGCTGACATCAGAGGACAGCGACTACCCGAAGGCAGAGGGAAGGATCAAAGAGGCGCAGAAGATCATCGAGAAGCAGAAGCACCTGGCGCACACCATGAAGAGCGAGAAGCTGGTAAAATGAACAAGACCACCATATATTTCAAGAAGCAATTGAAGATGAGGGAACCGGTCATGATAGTCGGCCTCCCCGGCATAGGCAACGTAGGCAGCCTTGTGGGTGAGCATATCAAGACCGAGATGGCAGCCGAAAAGTTCGCCTCATTGTACTCCCCATATTTCCCGCACCAGGTGATAATGGAGAAGAAGGGGGGGCTCAGGATGGTAAGCAACAGGTTCTACCACTTCAAAAACAAGAAAGGGAGGAGCATAATAGTGCTCGTGGGCGACGTACAGGCGGGCTCCCCGCGCGGGCAGTATGACGTAAACGAAAAAATAGTCGAGTTCTTCAAGTCGCTCGGCGGCAAGACAGTCTACACGATAGGGGGCTACAGCATGAGCGGGCAGTACGTCCAGAAGCCCAGGGTCTTCGGCGTCGCGACCAGCGAGAAGCTGAAAACAGAGCTCTCAAAGAACGGCGTGATATTCGGGCAGGTTGCGGGGACGATCTGGGGGTCCGCAGGGCTCATCCCGGCCATGTCCAGGAGGCACAAGCTCGACGGAGCCTGCATAATGGGCGAGACCGGCATGCTCGAAATAGACGCCAACGCGGCAAAGGCCGTATTGGAGGTGCTCAAGAAGGTCATAAACATAGAGATCAAACTGGACAACATAGAGAAGATCCAGAAGGAGACGGAGAAAATACTGAAGGACATAGAGAACGTCTCGAAGGGCCTCCAGGAAGGCACAGCCCAGGGCCCGCACAACGAAAACTTCACCTACATAAGATAGGGAATCACAAAAACAAGAACAAAAGAAGCACCACCGCGGCGCCTACGGCCGCGCAGACGAAGTTTGAGGTATATTTGTTCCCAATCCCCTTATTCTCAAAGTAGCCAAGGAGACTGTCGGCAAGGTTGCCTGCAACACCAGAGACGACTATAAAGAGCGCGCTGGCCAGCACGAGGCCCGGGTACTGCAGGATTCCCAGACTAACCCCCTCATAAAAAGCCAGCACGGCGCCTATGACCAGAGCCCCCAGAGCGCCGGCAAGCAGGCCGAGTACCGACACCCCGCCAGACACCCCCGGCCGCGTCTCCTTCAAGGTGGCGAGCATTACCACTTTATGATCAAGGACCCCGATCTCGCTGGAAAACTTGTCGGCAGTTATGGCCGCGAGGCTGCCGGCATACATGAACTCGATCACCACCGCAAGAAACGGGAAGCCCAGCGGGCCGTTGATGAAAAGCGCGAAAGCCAGCAGCAGGGGCACAAGACCATTGGCCAGCACGTTCCTCCAGCCCCTCTGCCTCTCATAATTCCTCATCCTCCGCTTCACGTTCTTCTTGAACCCTGTTGCAATTGCCGAAGCCACCAGGAAAACAAGGAGGCCCCCCAGCAGGAAAAGCCCCTCTTGCCAGTTCCAGGAAAACTGCCCCCCGGGAGTCCATACCAGCGAGCCAAACACAAGGACCAGCGCTCCGAGTACAACTGCAGCCGCGACGCCGACGACATCCAAGGTCAGAAAAGTCCTCAAAAAACCACCACAAACTGTCTTTAAATAGCCACCTAAATGCCCCGAAAGCTTTATAAAGATGACCAGCCTAATACAACTACGGATTCTACATAGGAAGGGTATAACTGGTCGCCTTGCCAGCGCGCATCTGTGCGCTGGCCTCTTCCTGTATTTTTCATAAAAGCACTATTCACTTGTAGCTTATTTAAGCTTTCGCACCCATAAGATAGTACTACTCGTGATCCTATGCCAAAAGACAAGGGCGTAAAGGAAATAGAAGACCTGCCAGGCATAGGTCCGACCATAGCCGAGAAGCTCAGGGCCGCGGGCTACGACACCCTTGACAAAATAGGTGTAGCAGCACCACACGAGCTTTCAGAGCTGGTGGGTATGAGCGTCGAGTCGGCGAAGAAGGCCGTCGACGCCGCAAAGCAGGCAACAACCCTCGAATTCAGCACAGGCTCGGACATCTACGACCAAAGGAAGGCGATAGGAAGGATAAGCACAAACGCCAAGGAGCTGGATGAGCTCCTGGGGGGAGGGATAGAGGCCAAGGCAATAACAGAAGCCTACGGCAAGTTCGCTTCAGGAAAGACGCAGCTGGGCTTCCAGCTTGCGGTCAACGCGCAGCTGCCCATTGAAAAGGGAGGGCTAGGAGGAAGCGTGCTTTTCATAGACACTGAAGGAACATTCAGGCCTGAACGCATAGAATCGATAGCCAAGGCGGCGGGGATAGACCCGAAGGAGGCGCTGGGGAACATATTCGTGGTAAGGGCAACCTCCACGGAACAGCAGATACTCTCACTAGACAAGGCCGACAAGCTGATCAAGGAGCACAACATCAAGCTCATAATAGTGGACTCGCTCATGTCTCTCTTCAGGTCCGAGTATCCTGGAAGGGGAGCCTTGGGCGAGAGGCAGCAGAAACTGAACGGCCACATACACAAGCTCCAGCAGCTTGCCGACACCTACAGCCTGGCAGTCTACATAACAAACCAGGTGATGGACAACCCCGGAATACTCTTCGGCGACCCGACAACGCCGGTTGGGGGCAACATAGTCGCGCATGCGGCAACAACAAGGCTCTACCTCAGGAAGAGCAAGGAGGACAAGAGGATAATAAGGCTGGTAGACTCTCCAAACATGCCCGAAGGCGAGGCCGTGATGAAGATCACGACCAATGGCATAAGGGAATGAGTCAGCCTTAAATACCTAAACGGAAGGAAATAAGTCATGGGATCCGTAAAACTCCACGGTGCCGACGCATTCAAGACCACCACAGAGGAAAGGAAGGCAAAAACGACACTGGCTAGATACGTTGGGAAGGCTTCAGACCTGATCAAAAACTACAAATTCGTAACATCAAATCTCACTACAAGGCAGAAGGCCAGGACGCCAATAAAAATCGCCAAGGCAACAACCACAGTTCTAAAAGTGACTGAATACTACGCAAAAATAACTGGCGTGGGCACACCAGCCCCGAAAATAAACCTGATAGAAAGCAATAAGTACTGCGGCTTCTTTCAATACAACAAACCCATGGAGATCACCCTAAACTCAAAAATAGGCCTGACTCCAGGAACAATAGCGCACGAAATGGTACACAAGGACAGGCACGAGACTGTGGACAGGCAACAGTTCAGTACCCCACAAGGAACAGCGACAATCAGAACCCACCTGCAGGGCCATTACAAAACAACAGACATAATAACAACAAACGAAGCCTGCGCAACTTTTGGGGACGCAGCCTTCGTAACGAAGGACATCGGGAACAAAGAAGAAAGAAAGAAGAAGATTATAGAGACGTTGAGGAACATCTATTCCCACGAAACAAGCGCCGTAAAAGCCGCCCTCCTGATAGTAGATATGTTTGAGAAGCAGCAGAAGACAGGAAAACAGCAGCAGGGGCTGCACCCGCTCATGAGCAACATAAAAGAGGCGCTCTGCGACGCAAACACAGCCATTCCAAAAGGACAACCAGGCGACGCCATAAAGCCCTCCTCAGAACACATAATAGGGGCAGGTCTGGCTCTAATCCTATTCACGGCAAACAACTACGACGCCGAAAAAACGCTAAAAGAGGCGCTGACCCAGGATCTTTCCAGGATACAATGGCACGCGGGCACCGCGATAGGCGACTCACTTGATGGTGGGAACTGGCTGAGAAAGGAACTGAAAGAACAGGGCGAATAAAAAAGGTAAAATTATGTTGTATTTGATAGGATTGGGCCTCAGCCAGAAGGACATCTCACTAAAGGGGCTACAAGCCCTAAAGACCGCAGACAAAATATACATAGAACGCTATACCTTGCCTATCAGCCAGGAATACGTTTCCTTCCTCGAGAGCGAAACCCAAAAGAAGATAGTAGAACTGAAGCGACGCGACCTCGAGGACCAGAGGAAAGCCACCATCGCAGACGCAGCAAACTCCACCGTGGCAATCCTTGTTCCCGGGGACCCGCTCGTCGCTACTACGCACCACATAATCCTGGAGGCGGCAAGGGAACTGGGCATAGAAATGGCCACATACCACGCGCCGTCGATATTCTCAGTTGCAATAGGCGAAAGCGGCCTGGACATATACAAATTCGGCCCCACCACGACAATCCCCTTCTGGAGCGCGAAATACAAGCCCACCTCCTTCATCGACGTCATAAAGAGGAACCTTGAAAACAACCAGCACACGCTTGTTCTTCTGGACGTAGACCCCGTAGAAGGGAAGACCATGTCCTCCGGCGACGCCATAGCGCTCCTCGAAAAGGCAGACGAGAGAAAGGGGAAGGGAACAATCACGGACAAGAGGAAGATCCTCATAATATGCGAGGCCGGAACCGCGGAGCAGGAGATCCTCTACACCAACATGGCAGACACAAAGATAGAGAAGGCCCAGAGAAGGCTTGAAGGAAAAAGGACCTGCCTGATAATCCCAGCTGAACTCAGCTTCGCAGAAGAGGAACTTGTCTCAGCCTTCAAGATTTAGACAGGTTCCAGTGCCTCATCGTGTAAAAGAGCGCCACCGAGCCGAAACCCTGCACGAACCAGACGCTCACTATCCTGAAGAATATGGTTATTGTTGCGGCTATCCCGAAAGTGATGCCAAGTTCCGGGAAGAAGAATGTCAGGTACCCAACAAGAACCGCGTCTGTGATGCCAAGGGTTGCCGGCGCGCCGGTGACAATGCCAAACAGCAGCGAAGAAGAATAAATGAACATGACAAGCGGCATCTGCGCCAGCCCTATGTGTATGCCAAACGCAAGTATTACAAAATACAGGGCGACAGCGTTCAGGACCACGGATGGGAGGGTGTATGCTATCGAGACAATGTATTCCCTCTTGCCCAGCTTGTTCTTCTCCTTGAAGTACAGGTCGCCAACCTCCCAGAAGCTCCTTAGGCTCCTGAAGCGCGAGAGCCTCCTCTTTATGAACTCGAAGGGCCTCCTGAAATACAGGAAGACGAAGGGAAGGAGCAGGAGCAGGGTTATGAATATGGATATGAGCACGTATTTCTGGACGAAGAAGGCCGAGACTATGGCGAGGATGCCAAAGCCAAGGAAGTCGGTGAATATGTCCGCCACGACCGCAGGGAAGGTGGTCGCGAACCTTGATCCTGTAAGCCTGTTGATAGTATAGGAGACAATGCCCCTCCCCCAGCGCCCCGGCGTTATGTCCATGGAGTACATGGAGAGGTATATCATGAGGTTGTCGAGCCTCTTTATCCTCACGCCAAGCGCCCTGATGTACATCTCCCACTTCGGGAACCTCAGCATGTACCCGGCAAAGAGCACGCCGAATGCCGCGCCGTAATAATACAGGTTCACCGAATAAACGAGCCTGAGGAACTGCGCGGTCCCCTCGTTGAGTATTGCGAGGGCCGCAATTATCACGAAGACGGCAAGGCTTATCCCCATTACAAGGGCCACTATCCTCCTGGCCCGCTTCATCCTCCTGACGTAATCCACGTCCTTCCTGATCTCGAGCCTGCTCTCCCTAAGCTCGCCGTCCATCCTCTTCTTACTGCTTGCCACGGAATCGCTAATAGGTAAAAACATCAACGAATATAAATACAAAACAACAGAAAGGAAATGAAAGACAAGATCCAATGCTAGAAATCAGGTACGTCTCCAAGGGAAGGATAGTCGCAGAGGACCAGTCCAGCAGGGACATAATGCAGAAGGGATTCATAGGGGAAGCGGTAAAAACCGGCAAGCCAGGCCTCGGCCTCTCCATCTACGAGGCGCTCTACCTCATGGATGTCAGGAACGCGGCCTGCGCCTCAAAAAACGGGAAGATGACCTACAACCAGCTCGCCTCAAAGCACTGGAAGGCAAAGAAGTTCATGGCCAAGTACTTCACCTACAAGGACTGGCGCGACCGCGGCCTTATAATAAAGGAGCCCGCGTCCAGGCACAAGGAGCCAAACAAGACGCCGATAAAAGGCTACCCATCATCGTCGCTCCAGCTCCCCAGGTACGAGCTCCACGGCGTCTTCTTCCAGACCGACCTGACGACGGTGATAGACAGCGCCGAGGAGGCCAAGCGCCTCTACGAGGCCTTCTGGTTCGGCCAGTACGGGTCGTACAAGGCCGCGGACAGGGGGAAGCTGAACAAGCTGGACATCTACGAAACCCTCTTCCTGATGGAAAGAGGCATCCTTGCCGTAGAAAACACTGGCAAGAAGGAGTTGGTGCGGCAGGCGGCATCGAGGAGAAGGGAATTCATGCTCCTCTACGAAGTCTACAAGGACTGGCGCGACCGCGGCTATGTCATCAAGACAGGATTCAAGTTCGGGACACACTTCAGGGTGTATTTTCCCGGTGCAAAGCCGGTAAAGCAGGACGAAAAGACCTGGGTCCACTCAAAGCACGTAATCCACGTCTTCCCAAGGGAGTCGCGTCTGCTAACCTCCGAATGGGCAAGGGCCATCCGCGTGGCGCACTCAGTCAGGAAGACTTTCATACTCGCGGTTCCTGGCAAGAAGGAGGCCAAGAAGGTCGAGATAGACTTCATACTCTACCACCGGAAGGGCGGCGACGCCGAGAATCCGGAAAGCAGCGCACCGAAATACGCAATGCTCTCCCTGGGGGAGGAGGAGTACCTGGGTGGCGCCGAACTCGCAGGGGCCATAAGGGAGGCCAAGAACAGGAAGCTGGAGCTGGTAATAGCCATAGCGGACAGGGAGACGGCCGTCACGTACTACAAAGTTAGGCAGATAACCCTTCCAGGCAGCGTCTCGGAGTACTATGAAATAGACTGGATGCAGCCCTGACAGGGCAAAAGCGCCAAGCCGTGGCGACCGCTACCCAAAACCCGCCGCAGGGCAGAAGCGTCAGTCCAGAATCAATGCCTGCTCCCTTTCAGCGACAACATCGCTGCCGGCCACAGTAGATTCCGGGCATGGTATGTGCTCGCTCCAGCTCCTCGAGTCCCTGAATTCCGACTTGCAGTAAGCACACCTGATGCGCCTACTACGTCTACCCCCTGATGGCACTCACTCCCCACACTATATTAGCACGCCCAAATTTATAAACGCTGCGACACGTTTCGCAAAACTGCCACTAATACGAGGGAATGGGCAAGGTTTAAAATACCCGCATATGCATATATAATCGGCGAACGGTGTAAAAATGAAGATATCCGAAATATACAGAATGGACGTCTACAGCGACTCAGGACAGTACCTCGGCGACGTGCAGGATGTGGTAATAGACTTGGAAAAGGGGGAGATAAGCAGGCTGCTGATGACCCCATGGAAGAGCGTGAAGGGCGACGCGGGAGGACTCCTCAAGAGAAAGAGCATACTCTACAAGAGTGTGAAGAACGTCGGCGACGTGGTCCTTGTATCAACGCCCTCCGGGCTAAAAGAGGAGAGCGCGACAAAGGAAGAGATAAACGACCTCTCAAGATAGCCGAGCAGTAAGGGAGAGTCACCCCGGGCGCAGTTAGCTTTATATTCGTTTAACACACAGACCATACAGTGGTTTCTGTGGAGGACGTATACTTTAAGGAAAACCTTACCGACAAGGAAAGGGAAATAATAAAACCATACTTCTCCAGCGTAGAGAAGAACGTCTTCGTCCTGACAAACCTCCCGGAAGTGATAAAGGGCACCCTGTTCTCCAGGTACAGCAGGTCCGACAAGGGCGCGAGGCGCCTCCTGCTTGACGAGTTCATACCAAACAAGGACGTGGCGGAAGCCATGGGCGCGGGGGCCGCATCAAACCATGCAAACTCTGCCCTCGCGATAAACCGCGCAGAGGACTTCTACCAGAGGATCCTGGTGGGGTACGGCGACGACTCTGTCGCGGAGCTCGCCGGAGTCCACGTGGCGTGCGAGAACATCTCGAGCCTTGCAGGCGACATGCTTACCGACTCGAGGCTGGGGATATCGCCTCTCGAGAAATCGGCAAGGTACATACTTTTCGACAAGATGGTCGATGGCAGGTATCTCTGGTACCGCGACCCGAAAATAATGAATTCAAAGCACGCAAAGGTCTACGAGGAAACGATGGACCTCGTCTTCTCGTCCTACGCGAAATGGCTGCCTGTGGTGATGGCCTATGTCAGGAAGGTCTCGCCGAAGGATCCCACGGCCACGGACAGGGCCTACGAGAGCGCGACAAGGGCCAAGGCCTGCGACATACTGAAGAACCTGCTTCCTGCAGGAAGGCTGACCAACGTCGGCCTATACGGGAACGGAAGGGCGTTCGAATACCTTCTGACTAAACTCTACTCCAGCAGCCTCGAGGAGGCCAGGCAGCTTGCAAAGGACATCCACGAGGAGATGGCAAAGGTGATACCCTCATTTGTGAAGAGGGCGCAGCCCTCCGAATACCTCATAGGCGTAAGGGAAGGAATGCAGCCGTATTCCAAGAAATTCGGCAAGATGGGCAGCCCGGAGGGGCCCTACCTCAAGCTAGTTGACTTTGACACGGACGGCGAGGCAAAGGTGCTCGCAGCAATGATCTACCCTTACTCTAACATGCAGCTAGGTGAGCTCGTCTCGCTTGTGAAGAAGATGACTGCCGAAGAGAAGAAGAAGCTGGTGGCCGACTACCTCTCAAAGAGGAGGAACAGGAGGGACAAGCCGGGCAGGGCCCTTGAAAACCTATACTACACGTTCGAGCTCTGCGCGAACTACGGGATGTTCAGGGACCTGCACAGGCACAGGGTACTCAGCCAGGAGAAGCAGCCGCTTTCCACGTCGCACGGGTTCGACACCCCGTGGGAGCTCGCCGAGGCCGGCATAGAAAAGGAATACAACGAGGTCATGATGAAGGCAGCAGAGGCGTTCGAACAAATCTCCAAGGACTTCCCATCCGAAGCGCAATACATAGTCCCGCGCGGCTTCAGGATGAGGTGGTACATGAAGCTCAACCTCAGGGAGGTGCACCACCTTACGGAACTCAGGTCATCCAAGCAGGGCCATCCCGACTACCGGAAGATGGCGCAGAACATGAGGAACCTGGTCGCGGAGAAGCACCCAACGCTCGTCGCGTACATGCAGGTGGACATGAACGAATACGCCCTGCCCAGGATAGAAAGCGAGAAGAGGATAGACAGGAAGCTAGCGGAGCTCGACAAGAAAGCGGAAGCAAAATAGCGATAGCATGATCATCTCAACGCTGAAGGTACTGGAGCTCAACAAGAAGTACAACCTCATAGAGAACCTCGATGAGAGGGAGCAGGAGAACCCCGAGGGAGTCGGGATAGACATAAGGGTGGGCAAGATCTACAGGCTCATAGGCGAAGGGTTCCTCGGAATCACCGACAGGAAGAGCGCGGACACCGAGAAGATAGCCGACATAGACAAGGGCGACAAGGAGGTGACCATCAAGCCCGGAGACTATCTCCTCACCAAGACAATTGAAAAATTCAACGTCCCCGGGGAAAAGATAGAGACGGAGGAGGGGGCGAAGCCCATGTTCATCTCCCTTCATGTTTACCCGAGGAGCACCCTTCAACGGTGCGGGATCTACCTCATGGCCACGAAGACCGACCCAGGCTATGTCGGCGAGCTGACGTTCGCTTTGGCCAACCTAAGCGACAAGCCCTTCAGGATCGAGCTCGGCGCAAGGTTTGCAAACATAGTCTTCATGCAGGTAACCGGAGATATCCATCGCGCCTACGAGGGCCAGTGGAAGGGCGGGCGGGTCTCATCAGGCGGAGTCGAGAAGCAGGCGTAGCGGTCACTTCTTCCAATGCAGGACCGCTATCCCGGCGCTCTCAAACAAGTCAAGCGATCCGGGGACCTCCTTGCGGTACTCCTCAACATACACCACCCTCTTTATCCCGGCCGCGAGGATCACCTTGGCGCAGGTGTAGCAGGGCTGGACCGTGCAGAACATCGTGCCACCGTCAGTTGAAATCCCATACTTTGAAGCCACCGCAACAGCATTCTGCTCCGCGTGTATTGTCCTTACGCATTTTTTCTCGCTGTCGAGCAGGCATCCGACACCCTCGTCTATGCAATGCGGCATTCCGGGAGGCGCGCCCACGTAGCCGCTGCTTATGATCCTCCCCCCCTTTGTTATGACCGCGCCAACCTGCCTCTTCGGGCAGGAGCTGCGCTTAGCCATTATCTTAGTTATCTCGACAGCGACCTCATCCATGGTCGGCCTGTTGTCAGCCATCACATCAACTTATTTACCTCCAGAAATACCTTCTCATGCACCGCTGCCGCGCCCCCTGTCCCGTCAATCCTCACCCAGGTCCCGCAGCCGAAGCGCTCCGCGTACAGTTTATTGTATACGCCCCTAACCTTATTAAGATAGGCCGCTGAGGACTCATGCCTGTCCAATACTCCATGCCTTTGCCTGTTCTTCCTCAATGTTGATACCCTCACCGGGATATCAAGGTAGATGACTATGTCAGGAGGGGGCATTCCAAAAAGCAGCACAATCTTCTTTGCGCTGTCATAAGGGAAGCCGCCTGCGCTCTGGTAGGCCACGACAGAATCAAGGTACCTGTCCATTATCAGGACCTCCCCTTTCTCAAGGCCCCTCTCTATCCGTCTTCTGTCCTTTTGCTTGTCCAGCATGTGCAACAGCAGGAACTCATCAACTCCCATCTCGATCTTCCTGTCAAGGTAGGCCCTTATAATCCTCCCGTACCTCCCCTTGTAATCTGGATAAGAATAGGACTCGGTCTTGACGCCAGCCGTCTCAAGGCGTCGTTTTAGCATCCTGGCCTGCGTGTTCTTCCCGGCCCCGTCAATGCCCTCAAAGCACACAATCAAGCCAGACGTCTCCACACCCTTCAAAGTACACATGAGAAGAGCATTTTTATAAGACTTCGGAGCATATCTATAGGACCGTGCTCCTGTCGTCTAGCTCGGCCAAGGACGTGGGGCTTTCAACCCCGCAACCCGGGTTCAAATCCCGGCGGGAGCAATCTGCACAAACCTCAGAGAGGCACTTCCATGAGCTCGCGCACCGTAGTCGTTGTTCCAGCCATCTTGGCATGAGGGGATTTCTTCGCTATCTTAAGCGCCTCTGACATGTTCTTCGCGCTTATTACCATGTGCCCAACAAGATCTATCTGCCTAGGCTTGTAATCCTGCGTTTTACCCCCTGTTATCATCTTGCCCTTCCAGGCGACAGGCGCTGCCGCCTCAACGGCGCCTTTCTTCATGAGCGGCCCGAGGTAGTCTCTCCAAGGCTTCATCCCGGCCTCCGCCATCTCCCTTGTTACTTTCTTCGGCATCCGCATTTCCTTGCCGTACATCAACAACAGATATCTTGCCATCGCATTACCAGAACAAACAGCATGCGAATCAATTTATAAGTATTCTGGGTTCCTATGGAATGACAATAACCCTAACCCAATCTGATAATACCCCCTTCTATCTGGCCTACAAAAGGGCAGGAGGCCGCTAACGGGGCATCGACACCTCCGTAACGTAGAGGCTACTCTGCCTTGACCTCAGCCTCGCTTTCCCTGAAGAGCGCCTTCTCTATCATCTCCTTGATCTTCCCCGGAGGATAGGCAAGACGTATCAGCTTGGTGTGCCCGCGTATTCCCTTCCCCGATTCATAGGATATGATAATGCCCTGCATGTCAAGGTCTGCTATGTACCTCCTGTAGAGCCTGGAGCTCTTGGCCTCCCTGTGCAGCGACTCCGCTATCGAGGTGTACCTGCTGTAGATCTCGCCGCTGAGCACGAAGGAATCGCTCCCCTCGTTAAGCCTCTTGTACCTACTTCCGTTTATCGTCATAAGCGCAATCGCATAGACAATGAGCCGCTGGTGCTCCGGCAGAGTGTTTATGAGCTCGTAGGCGATCTCCTCCTCCGCGAACTTGGCAGCCTCACTCACTTCCTTCGAGGTTACTGCCTTTGAGCCATGCTCCTCCGCAAGCTCTCCCGCCTTTGTGATTATCTTCAGCGCAAGCCTAGCGTCGCCGCTCTCCTTTGCCGCGATCGCCGCAGCGAGACTGACGCACGCCGGATCCACAACATTCGGCTTGAAGCCCTTCTCCACACGCTCCCTGACTATCGCCGCGAGCTCCTGCGAGTTGTAGGGAGGGAATACAAGTTCGTTCTCGTAAAGCGTGGAAAGGCTCCTCGGGTCAAGCTCCTCCTTGAAGGAGACCCTGTTGGATATGCCTATCAGCGTTATGCCCCCGGACTTCATGTCGCTGTTCGCCCTTGTCAGCGTATATATGAGGTCGTCGAGGTCCTTGATTATGTCTATTTCGTCCAGCACCACTATCAGCATGCGGCCCTCCTCCTCTATCCAGCTGATGACCTTCTCATAGATGTCTATCACGCCATAGCCGCGTTTTGCATAAGAAGGGATGTGGTCGCTCGCTATCTTGCTAAGCACCCTGAAGCGCGAGTTGTAGACCCTGCAGTTGATGTAGGAGATTTCAGCCTTCACCATCGGAAGCCTCCTTATCCTCTCGACCACGTACTTCATGCAGGACGTCTTCCCTGTCCCTGTCTTGCCGTAGATGAAGACGTTCCTGCCCCTCTCCCCCCTCAGCGACGGAGTGACCGCATCCTCAATCTCGTTTATCTGCTTCTCCCTGAAAAGAAGGTGCGCGGGTATGTAGTGCGGCGACAGGACCTCCCTGTTCGCAAACACATTCGACTCCTTGAACAACCCCTCAAAACCCTGTCCCACGCTATCTACCCACAACCTTGTTAACAATCTCTACGTACTCCTTCATTATACTTTCATCCTCAAGGACCGGGACCCTTCCCGAATCGCTGAACTCGTTGAACTTCGGGCTAAGCCTTATCCTACCTATGAGCTCACACCCGAGCACATCCGCCACCTCCTTACCCCCGTCTTCACTGCTGCCATAAGACATATTCTCTACCACTCCCAGGACAGCCGCGCCTAGCCTCTTCGCCATCCCTCCGGAGCGAATCGCATTAACTGCGGAAATGTGCTGCGGAGTGGTGACGAGTATGAACCCATCAAGGTCAAGCAATTGTATGATAGAAAGCGGAGCATCGGACGTCCCCGGCGGCAGGTCCAATATGAGGTAATCGAGCTCACCCCATTCTGTGTTCTCGAAGAACTCCGCCACCATCTTGCCTATCATAGGCCCCCTCCATATTATCGGCCTCTTGACGTCGTCCGTGAACATGGCCGTG
>DATJMH010000030.1:0-5395 GCA_035508815.1 Saccharimonadales bacterium (SeqCode) | reverse complement strand
ACCAAGGACTTCGACTGGAACGACAGCAAGCTGGAATGCGTATTCAGGATGACTGCGAAGTACGGCATTCCATACTTCTCAAACTTCATAAACAGCGACATGAGCCCGGAAGACGCCAGAAGCATGTGCTGCAGGCTCAGGCTAGACAACAGGGAGCTGAGGAAAAGGGGAGGCGGGCTTTTCGGCGCCAACCCCCTGACGGGCAGCGTCGGCGTAGTCACTATAAACCTGCCCAGGATAGGATATCTATCGAGCACCGAGCAGGAATATCTCGAAAGGCTTGACGGGCTCATGGACCTCGCGAAAGAGAGCCTTGAGACAAAGCGCAGGATCCTGGAGCAGCTCACCGAGAACGGCGTCTATCCCTATTCCAGATACTACCTGCGCGACATCAAAGCCAGGTTCGGGGCGTATTGGAAGAACCACTTCGCAACGATCGGCGTTATAGGAATGAACGAATCGCTTGAAAACTTCATGGACGTCGGGATAGCCGATCCGGAGGGGCGCGTCTTCGCAATAAGGGCGCTTGAGCACATGCGGGAGCGGCTAGGCCAATACCAGGAGGAGACAGGAAACATATACAACCTCGAGGCCACGCCCGGAGAAGGAACATCGCACAGGCTGGCCAGGATGGACGTCAGGAAGTATCCGGGCATAAAGGTCGCAAGCACCCCGAACCAGACGCAAGGTTCCTCCCCATTCTACACAAATTCCTCCCACCTTCCTGTAGGGCACACAAGCGACATCTTCGAGGCCCTCGACCTGCAAGACGAGCTCCAGACAAAATACACTGGAGGGACAGTGCTTCACGGCTTCATAGGCGAGAAGATAGACGACTGGCGCACGGCGAGGGAGCTGGTGAAGAAGATCGCCGAAAACTACAGGCTCCCGTACTTCACAATAACCCCGACCTTCAGCATCTGCCCGAGGCACGGATACCTCCCAGGGGAGCACGAGTACTGCCCGAAATGCGATGCGGAGTTGGAATCACCGTGAATTCATGCTGGTGTAAAGATGGAGAAAAAAGAGCGAACAAGATGCGAAGTGTACAGCAGAGTGGTGGGATACCTGAGGCCCGTAGACCAGTGGAACGAGGGCAAGCAATCGGAATTCAAGGAAAGGAAGACCTACAAGGCGGGCGAGTAGGTGCTTTTCGGGGGCTTCCAGAGGACGACGCTAGTCGACTGCCCCGGCAGGGTAGCCAGCATAGCCTTTGTTCTCGGCTGCAACATGCTCTGCCACTACTGCTACAATCCTAACCTGGTTTTCAGGAAGACCGGCAGGATGGACGAGGAAGTCATAATCGACGCGCTCAGGAAAAGGATGCCGCTGATAGACGCAATAGTTGTCACCGGAGGGGAACCGACCATATGGAAGGACCTTCCGCTCTTCCTTGGACGGCTCAAGTCGATGGGATTTTACATAAAGCTTGACACAAACGGGTCGAATCCCCTTATGCTTAAGTACATACTGGGGGAGGGCCTGGCCGACTATGTAGCCATGGACGTGAAGGCGCCGTGGAGGAGCTACAGGAAGATAACGGGCGTAGCCATCGGCAAGGAAAGGATGATCGAGAGCGCAAGGGAGATAAAGCTCCATGCGCCTGACTATGAATTCAGGACCACCCTCGCCCCAGGGCTTTCAATGGAAGACCTGGAGGGCATAGCCCAACAGCTGGGCCCTGCAAAGCGCTGGCTGCTCCAGCCCTTTTCCTCAACGAGGACGATACTCGACCCATCCGTCCTCTCCCTGCCCACCGTGAACATGGCCGAGCTCGAGGGTAGGCTCCCGCGGCTCTCGGCACATTTCCAGGAATGCAGGGTGAGGTAACCTGGGGCTCCTGGAGGAAGCCAACAACTCCTCTGCGCCATGTCTAAAAACCTGAGCGTCTTCTATTACACGATGATACCATGCCGGTGACTATCAGAAAAGGCCTCGAGGACGACTTTCCCGCCCTGATGAAACTGATCAACGAGCTCGCAGAGTTTGAAAAGGCGCCGAACCCGCCAAAAAACTCTGCCGAGCAAATGAAGCGCGAGAGGGAATACTTCAATTTCTTCGTCGCCGAAGCCGACGGGCGAGTCATAGGCGCAGCCGTCTACTTCTTCGCCTACTACACCTGGGTGGGCAAGAGCCTCTACCTCGACGATTTTTATGTAATCCCGGAGTACAGGGGCAAGGGAATCGGCAGCAGGCTCCTGAGGAAGATATTCGAGGCTGCGAAGCAGGCGGACTGCAAGAGGGTGCGCTTCCAGGTCATAGACTGGAACAAGGACGCGATATCCCTTTACAGGAGGCGCGGCGCAGAAATCAGCAACGAATGGCTCAATTGCGACTTTGACGAGGACAGGATAAGGCAGTTCCTCGAGAAAACCAAGGAGGCGGAGTGAGCGGATGAAGTACCTTAATGTCGAAGGCAGCAACTACGAACTCGGCCTCAGGGCCGGCAGGGCGCTGAGGGAAGGCATACTCTACCGCATGGGCAAGTACGGGATCACCGACGCCGCAGTCAGGAGACACGAGAAGGAGATAAAGGACGCATACGCCTTACACATGAGGAGATATCCTCGGTACATGAGGGAGCTTAAGGGTATCTCGGACGGATCCGGAGTCCCCTACGTCAAGATACTCCTGCTGAATTTTGACGAAATCAGGGAGGCCCTCGGCGGATGCAGCTCCATAGCGGTAAACAAGGACGGTGATGTGGCTCTTTTCCACAACGAAGACGGAGACAGTTGGGAGCGGAAGGAACAGTGCGCCCTGGTGAGGTTCAAGGAAGGCCCCACGACATACCACTTCTTCGCGTACCCCGGAGAACTGCCCGGCTGCTCCTACAACTGGAATTCCCACGGCCTCTTCTTCTCGGTCAATTACGTGCAGCACATAAGGATAGACAGGAAAGGGGTCTTCCGCGACTTCACTGCAAGGAAGATGATAGAGGCCAGAGACCTGAAGGACGCCATAAGGATACTGGGCAAGAACACAGACGCCAGCGGATATCACTACTACATAGGAAAAGGCGACAGGATAATCTCCGTGGAGAAGGCCAACGACGAGATAGACGTCATGGAGGTCGACGGGACAGACTGCCACACCAACCACTACATCCACAAGAAGTTCGGGAAGGACCTGGGCTGGGACAGGAATTCCATAATAAGGCTCAGGCAGGTCAGGAAACTCCTCGCAAGTGGCGTGGAACCGATCCGCATCCTGAGGGACAAGGGCAACAAGCCGGATTCAATCTTCGCCGGTAGGGGTTGCACGCTCAGGACGCTTTCCACGGTGGTATTCAAGCCTTGCATGGGCGAGGTAATGATATACGACAGGGACAGGCTGGAAAAGAAATTCCGCCTTTAGTGGAACAGGCCAGCACCAACTTCTCGGATCAGAATGAAATCATCGAATCGCGAAGGGCCCATTCAGTCGTGCATCCCTGCCCCTTGGAGCGCCGGGCTCGCGGTGCGTCGCATGCGCTGAAGCAGGCGGTTTTCCACATGCTTGACTTCAGGATGAACCCCTCCATTTGCGACTGCAGCCTGCTCCCACTCCTCTCTGCGGCGCGCGTGCGTTATTCCGTTTTGCAACTCGATGCAGTCCAACCTATTCCTGTTCAGGTCAACCACGATGGTGTCGCCATCTTCAACAAGCGCTATCGGGCCGCCAAGGTAGGCTTCGGGAGAGACGTGGCCTATGACCAGGCCTACCGAGCCCCCGGAGAACCGTGCATCCGTCATCAGTGCTATAGTAATGCCCTTCTCGCGGCACAGGCTGGTAATGCGCGAGGTCGGATCCAGAAGCTCCGGCATTCCCGGCGCGCCACGCGGACCCTCGTAGCGGATGACCACCATGTCCTTGTCTGCAAAGACCTCCGGGGTCTTTTCCAAGGCCTCAATCAGCTTTTGCTCGCCATTGAATACGCGCGCCCGCCCGGTGAACACTCCCTTCTCCAGCCCGCCTTCAACGCCAGCTATCTTGATGATGGCTCCACCTTCTGGTGCCAGGCTGCCACTCAAGAGGCGCAGTCCCCCTGTTTCCTTGAACGGCTGCCCTACTGAATATACTACCTTATGGTCAGCATCCGGAGGATTAAGGCGCCTGACCTGCTCGTGCAGCGTCTCGCCGGTGCAGGTTATGCAGCTGCCGTCGAGCAGCCCTTCCTTGAGCAGTTCATTGACCACAGCCTGCAGGCCTCCCGAGCTCTCTATGTCTACCATCGAGTAGTAGCCGAATGGCCTTGCATTTACCAGAACCGGTATCCGTTTGGAGAGGCTGTTGAACTCATCTTGCGTGATGACCTCATTCCAGATGTCTATGCCAGCAGCCCTGGCAATCTCTACGCTGTGCAGCATCACGTTTGTCGAGCCGCCCATTGCCACCGCGACAGTCAGCCCATTCCTAATGGCAGCAGAGGTCACAATGTCACTTGGCTTGATCCCCATCTTGGTCATGGTAAGCAGGTAGTTGATGAGCTCGTTAGGGAACTGCTTTACCCTGCGCTCGTCGTCCGATGCAGGCGCCACCATGTGCAGCGGCTCCATGCCTATGGCGCCGAAAAACGATTGCATGGTATTGTAGGTGAACATTCCTCCGCAGCTTCCTATGCCTGGGCAGGCATGGAAAGTGTATCTGTCCTTCTTGGCCTTGTCCGAGTCTCCCGCAACCTGGAATGCGCTGACAATGTCTATGCGCTCCCCAGTCTCGGGGTCCGCGCCCGGTCTGATGGACCCGTCAGACATCACTATAGCAGGCCTATTATGCTCGAGAATTGCCGCCAATGTCCCTACCGGCGGCTTGTCGCAAGCGACAACAGCGATATGGCCTTCCACCTGGCTGCCGCTCAGATGCAGGCAGATGGCGTCATGCGAGACCTCGCGCCCTATAAGCGAATAGCGCATCCTTTCCGTGCCGTTGAGTTGCCCGTCGGATATGCCCGGGGCGTAGTAAGGGGGAATCAGTCTGACCCACATGTCATCCTGTCTGATCCGAGCCGCGAGCGCTTCCTGAATAGCCTCAACCTTCTCCTTAACTCCGGTGTAGCACTGGCTGTCTCCCTCGCTGCCGGTTACTGCCCAGACGGGCCCACCGATCTTTTTCGGATCCTCGCCTAAAAAATTCGCAGTACCTGCCTGCTGGACAAGGCGCCCCGGATTAGTATCCCCAAAACGTAGTCTCTGATCCACCGTTTTCACATATGCCATAAACTCGAAGGTTGATGGGATTTTTAGATATTTAAAGCTAAGCATTGATGAAAAAAGTGTCTTATCCCGAAATAAGGTCCTCACGTCAAAGGAATATGACTTTGTAAAAGACATACAAATCATGAGGAAATTGACGAATAGGAAGGTCAGGTGGGTGATAAGGGAGATGAGACGAGGAGAACAATCCACGTACAGGA
>DATJMH010000029.1:0-10866 GCA_035508815.1 Saccharimonadales bacterium (SeqCode) | reverse complement strand
CACGAAACTTATACGCTGTTTTCACAATGACCATATTTATATACGCCTTTGGATTTATACACATATCGCTTTCATCCCACGACTTAAGGTCGTGGGTTTTCTCGCTAAGCACCTATAAGTATTACTGCAATTATATTATATATGTTGAGGATTATCATATTCCTCTCTGGATACTCGATGTGATCGGATGGCTTTCAAGGATGGAGATTTTGTAAAGGTAGACTACAGCTTGTGGCGCACTGCGGACAATGAGCTCATGCGCACCACCGAGAAGAAGCTTGCGGAGGAGAAGGGAATTTATAATGAGGAAGTCCGGTACATGCCGCAGCTCATAATAATAGGCAAGGACAACGCGCTTAAGGCGCTCTGGGATGCGCTGAAGACGATGGATGTGGGGCAGAGCAGGAAGCTCGAGCTGGAACCCAAGGATGCCTTCGGGGAGAGGGACCAGAACCTTGTAAGAGTGATGCCTGTCGCGGACTTCAGGAAGAAGGAGATTGAGCCGAGACCGGGGATGCAGATAGACATAGACGGCGTTATTGCAACGATAAAGAGCGTCAATTCCGGAAGGGTTATGGTGGATGCCAACAACCCTCTTGCCGGTGAGAAGGTCAGGTATGAGCTAAGGGTTGTCTCTAAGGTCGAGAAGGATGATGAAAAGGTCAAGGTCATTGCAGAGACCTATGCGCTGGAACCGGACAGGGTCGAGATGAGGGAGGGGCAGGCGCGCGTTTTCTTCGGGCTGAAGACCAAGATGAACGCTGACTATTTCGTAAACAAGAACTATCTTGTGAATGCGGTCCTTGAATACATGCCTGACGTCAAGAAGGTCGTGGTCGAGGAGGAGTATGAGAGGCTCCAGGAGAAGAAATAGTAGCTGTATTTAGTCTTTATCGTGAAGGTATCTCTGATAGACATGCGCCTGTTCAATGAGTCTATGGGGCGTGCAGGGACACAGGAAAATGGCTGGCCTGCTTCTGCTCCTTCCCCCAGGGGTCTTGGGCTCCAGTCCGCAATGGAGTACCTGATGACCTACGGATGGGCCATACTGATCATTGCAGTGGTACTTGGTGCGCTGTTCGGGTTGGGGTTCTTCAGCGCCGCCAACCTTGCTCCAAAGATTACGGGAGGAAGCTGCCAGGTCTACAGGCCCGACGGCGCGGGAACCGCCTCCTTCATCAACCTGGTCGGCACATGCAACAACGAGCTTCCGCAATATGTAGCCAGCTTCAGCCCCGGCGCGGACTCGCAGGTGAATGTGGGCCTCCAGGGCTTGCCCCAGGGCGACAATGGAAGGTCGGTTTTTGCATGGGTGTATTTTACAGGAAACAGCGAGCCTATAACCTTCAGCATATTCGGCTACGGGAACTGCCCGTGGCAGGACTGGGATTTTGACGTTTATAACGGAATGTTGGGGATCAATGACGCCTGCGGCGGGACAGCGACAAGGAGCAGCCTGGCAGTCCCTACAAACACATGGGTCTTCGTTGGCGTCGTCTTCAGGACGTACGCGTCGCAGATTACGTTTTACCTTAATGGCGTGGCGCAGAACCAGAGCCTTTCCGGATTCAATACCGGGCAGCCCATCAACAGCGCGGACATAGGATGCACGTTTAATGGCGCCATCTGCATCAACTCGTTTAGCGGCAGCATTGCAAACGTCCAGGTCTACAACACCTCCCTTTCCTCAAATGAGGTTGCCTCGCTTTATAACGGCGGGATAGGAGGCGTGCCTTCGGACCTCAACAACTTGGTAGGATGGTGGCCCCTGAATGGCAACCCGAACGACTACAGCGGCAACCTGAACAACGGGAATTTTACTAATACAGTATACACCAGTTCATGGGCCCTGTCCTATGTGGCGCCGTAGGGAGAAGTTGACCTCAGGACTCAGCCGTTTATGCTTAGCGCGTAGGTGCCGTTTGCTGCTATGCCGAGCTTCTTTGCGAGCTCCGATTTCTCGACGCTGAGTATGACTATGTAGCCGCTCCACTTCGAGGTGAGGTTTGAGGAGCCGCACATCGGGCAGACCTCCCCCTGAGCTATTATGACCCTGCAGTTCTTGCACGCTTTCTCCATTCAGATCATCTTCTTCCTCTTGGCTTGCCGCCCCTTGAGTCGCGCCTGTTGTCCCTTGTCTTTATGGGCTCCTTTGCCCACTCGTACTTGCCAAGGCCGTCGGGCCTCATTGTAAGCGCTATCTTGGTGTCCTTTATGTTGTTCTTCAGGCTTATCGTCGATACCTTGACGTATACGACGTCGCCCTTCTTGAGCGTCCTGCCGCTGTTCCTGAGCACGAACGTTCCTGCCTTCCTGTCGTGCGTTATGAAGTCGTTCGTGATCTGCGAGAGGTGGACAAGTCCGTCTATCGGCCCCAGCCTCACGAAGCAGCCGAAATCCACCAATTCTGACACTTCTCCCATGAGTATCTCGCCTACGTCAAGGTTGAACGCGAGCATGTCGAACGTGACGTCGTGGTGCGTTGAGGGGTCTCCGGGCATTATGAAGCCGTCGCTTATGTTCCTGACGTTGAAGACTGCAAGCACTATCCCGACGTCCTTCTCCAGCAGCCTTTCGTGCCTCTTCCTGAGTATGGTCTCCGCTGCCTTGTTGAGGTCCTCGCCGAAGTGCGCCGGTGGTATGCTTATGGTGTCTTTTATCGTGTATACATAGAACAAAGAATTACCTCTCTGGGTCTTTATGCGCTATATTATTGCATGGCAATTTATTTAAGGCTACCTTAATTGTCCTCCTATGCCCAGGCTGAAGGCTGTGACTCCAATGGCGCGCAGCCTGCCTCTGAGCGCGGTGTCGTTGGTGCAGACCAGGCAGCTGGTCGCCGCTGCGTGCCTTAGTATCCATTTGTCCGCCATGCCCTCGTCTTTGTCTATGGTAAGGCCCTTTTGGGCTATCAGAAGAAGGGCTGTCCTGGCGTCCCTGGCGTTCTTTTTCTTGCTCTCTGCGAGCTTCCTGAGTTCCTTAAGTATGCCTTTTGATATCACTATCTCGTATTCTGGGTATTTCTCCTTTACGGCCTCAAAAACGTCCTTCTTTTTCGATAGGCTGAAGAGGATGGAGCTTGTGTCTATTATTATCTGTTTTATCTAATCACTCTGGAGTAATCATTGATGTCCAAAGTATTAAATCTGTTGGCAGCCCATTATTGTTGATTCTTATCGTGGTAGGTGTTAGAACGGACCTGGACATGTACGCTGAAACCCTGATATACACATACGAGCACCCGCAGCACAAGGGAACCATAAAGGACGCCGAGGCCACCATGCACGAGGAGAACATCTCCTGCGGCGACAGATTGACAATATACATCAAGCTGGAGGGGGAAGTGGCAAAGGACGTCAAGTTTGACGGCGTGGGATGCGTGATCTCCATGGGGTCCGCAGATATTCTAGCAGACCATCTGAAGGGCAAGAAGATATCGGAGATAATGAAGTTCGGTAAGGATGATCTGCTAAAGTTGATAAGCATTGATCCCGGCCCGGTAAGGATGCATTGCGCCACGCTTTCCCTTAGAGCAGTAAGGAAAGCTATTTTTTCGTATGAAAACAGGCCCATTGATGCTTCTACTAAGGAACTTTGATTTAACTTAGGATCATTTCTATCTGGACAGTGTCGGGGACTGGTATTCTCATTACCTGCCTGAGGGCGGTGTCGCTTCCGTCAATTGAGACCATCCACTTGTGGATCCTCATCTGCCAGGCTTCGTACGTCTTCGACCCGTCTCCGCATGGCGACTTCCTGACGGTGACCTTTATTTTCCTTGTGGGAAGAGGTATCGGCCCTACGAACTTGACTCCCAAGGACTTGGCGATCTCCACAATCTGCATTGCGAGGTCGTGAGCCGCCTTCCTGTTCCTGCTTATGAGTTTGATTCGCGCTGTCGGCATTAAATCTAGGCCTTCTTTGTGACTTCAAGAACTACTCC
Source organism: Saccharimonadales bacterium (SeqCode) (assembly GCA_035508815.1). GTDB lineage: Archaea > Micrarchaeota > Micrarchaeia > Micrarchaeales > CABMGC01 > JAJZIZ01. The sequence goes on along the minus strand of DATJMH010000029.1, from coordinate 6,923 downwards.
TGCAGCCACTGTTTGGCCCATGTCCCTTATTGCGAACCTTCCTAGCTGAGGGAAGTCACCGTATTTCTCTATTACGATGGACTTCGTAGGCTTTACCTTGATTATGGCGACGTCGCCGTTCTTTATGAACTCCGGGTTCTTCTGGAGCGTCTGCCCCGTCTTCGGGTCCTTCTTCTCCACTATCTCGGTTATTGTAGCTGCTATCTGAGCGGTGTGGATGTGGAAGACCGGCGTGTATCCGGGGGCGATTGCCTGGGGGTGGTTTATCACCACTATCTGAGCGGTGAATTCCTGCGCGACTGTAGGAGGGCTTGATGCTGGCCCTACCACGTCTCCCCTCTTGATGTCCTTCTTGTCGACTCCCTTGATGTTGAAGCCTACGTTGTCCCCTGGGCCTGCCTGGGCCATCTGCTGGTGGTGCATTTCCACCGACTTCACGTCGGTCTTGACGCCGCTGGGCATTATGATTATCTGGTCTCCAGGCTTCATTATTCCTGTTTCCACCCTTCCTACTGGGACTGTCCCGAATCCAGCTATGCTGTACACGTCCTGGATTGGAAGTCTCAATGGCTTGTCTGTCGGCTTCTTCGGCACCTCGAAGGTGTCTATTGCCTCGAGGAGCGTTGGCCCCGTGTACCATGGAAGCTTGTCGGACTTGCTTGAAACGTTAACTCCCTCCAGTCCCGAGTAGGGAACGAACTTTATCTTTGAGACGTCGTATCCCACCGACTTGAGGAGTTCGCTGACCTTTGCCTTTGTGTCCTCGAACTTTGCCTTGTCGTATCCTGCGGCGTCGATCTTGTTGAGGCCTACGATTATCTGCTGTATCCCGAGCACCTTTGCGAGGTACGCGTGCTCCCTTGTCTGCGACTGCACTCCGTCAGGAGTCGATACTACGAGGACTGCCGCGTCTGCCTGGCTTGCCCCTGTGATCATGTTCTTTACGAAGTCCCTGTGCCCTGGCGCGTCTATGATAGTGAAGTAGTACTTGGGTGTCTGGAAGTCCCTGTGCATGATGTCTATCGTGATGCCGCGCTCCCTCTCCTCCTTGAGCTGGTCCATTACGAATGCGAACTCGAAGGTGGCCCTGTTGTACTTCGTGACCTCCTCCTTGATCTTCTTCATGTCCTGCTCCGTTACCGCCTTGGTATCATAAAGCAGCCTTCCGACTGTTGTCGACTTTCCGTGGTCGATGTGCCCTATAAAAATCAAGTTCATGTGTGGTTTGTCTGCCATTCAATTCACCTAAATAGGATATCCTAACTGATCAAAAAGAGAGAATTAGCTCTAGGCTGTCATTCCTCTTCTGAATAAGATTGTGCGTTAACATATATAAATCTTTCGACGACTCCTTCGAGGTATATTTAGCCAAAAGCCCCCGAAAAGGCTAAATCCTTGAACTCAGATGGTTATCTGGTTTTCATGACAATAAAGTACTGGGAGTTTGAGGATGCGCCTCTCAGGGAGAAGCTCAAGAGCCCGAGCGTGAAGGAGGTCGCCAAGATCTACTTTGACAATGAGACGCGGGCCTATAGGTTTGCCATGGCGCTGAGCCTGGTGAAGAAGAGCAGGGAATTGCGGCTGAAGGACTGCGGCAACGAGCTCCCGCTGGCCACCTGGAAGAGGTACCTTGATTACGGGGTCGCCGTTGGCATCCTCAAGCATGAGGGCAGCGCCTACAGCTTCACTGACAGGTACTCGAAGCCCCTCAAGAACATATCCACTTACATAAAGGCCTGGATAGAGGCCTCCTCTGAGGAGGATCTTGGGGTGCTTTTCGCCAACGCGAAGACAGAGCGGCAGCAGAGGCGCGGAGGGAGGCAGGAGCAGGAGGGCATGAGCAAGGAAACCTCAGCCTGAGATTAGCTATTAATAGTTATTGTGGCCATGTTTTGTTGATTCTTTGGAACTAAGCGAGGCGGAACTGATAGAAAGCGAGCTGACTATAAGGAACCTGAGGCTCAGCAAGGAGGTGCTCGACACCAGGCGCTCCGCGGTGAGGTGGCTTGCCCTTTCCCTGGGGGTCATAAACCCGGGGGAGTCAAGGCTGAGCTCGCTTGCGGTGCTCGATTCGCTCATATATTTCCAGTTCCTGAGGAAGCAGGACCCCAGCGTCAAGGACATGGTAGATTACATAAGCAAGAACTGGGAGCCCATAAATGAGAAGACCTTGAGGTACCACCTGCTGCGCATGAAGAAGATGGGCTTCGTTGACAACGAGCAGGGCAAGTTCTACTTCAGGCATCCCGCGGTCGGAGACAGGTTCGATGCCCGCGACTGGTCTGCCAGCGTGTTCGAGTCCTTTTACAAGGAGATCGCGGGGAAGGTTGGCGATGTCGTCAGGGATCTCAAGAGCAAGGATGCGGTAATGTAGTGGTATTATGAGGGAGATATTTTATTGGATAATATTCGTAGTCGTGATAGTGGCCGCGGCACTTTACCTGAGGTACTATTACGCCCCCGGGATAAACGTGGGCCTTGGCTTTGCGCCTGGGACCAACACCACAGCTTACGTCTACCAGAAGGTCACCCTGCCTGTCGAGGTGGTCAATAATGGATCCTCCATAATCGGCTTTGAGGTCGGCGTCCTGATAAACGGCAACCTTACCGGAGTCTACAACGTGAGCCTGGAGGGAGGAAAGGAGACCCTGATACAGCTGAGCCACACCTTCAGCTCTCCAGGAGTCTACAACTTTACAGTGGTTGGAGACCCTGCGAAACTCTACAATCTCGAGGACAGGAACAAGGCTGTCGGGAGCGTGGTCGTCAACGTCTTGAACCCGGAAACCCCGGCTCCGGCGACGCTCCTGGAACCCGGCGCCACGGCGCTTTACTCGTCCAACATGAGCGCGCTGGGCTATGCGGTCTCCTCTTTCATCAACATCAATTACAGTGTTGGGCAGCTCGGTATCTCTGACATTGGGCCGGTGAACGCCTTCTTCTACCCTCTTCTCACTTTCACAAGCAGCTATCTTGCCAATATCTCTTATGCCGGAGCGGACTACGCCAACGGCAAGGAGGTTTCGGTCTGGATGAGCGGCTACGTGAATCCGTCTATAATAAGCGTCTCTGCCCAGGGACTCAACCTGACCTTCACGAACAACACGCTCGGGTCTGAGAACGTGACCATGGTGCAGTTGTCGGGCAACACGACCCTGTGCGGCTGGTACGCCTCCGGATGGATCAAGACCCTCGCCTACGAGGGCAACACGACCTGCCTGGTGGCGCTCCGGATGGGCGGTCTTGGAACCGGCTACAACGACTCGCTTAGGCCTCTTGTGCCGCGGCCCAACGACAGCGTGGAGATAGCGAATTTCTCGTACTACACGCCGAGGTGGGAGAGATCAGGCAGGCTTAGCCTGATAGGAGGCACTTCGTTCTCATACACCGTGCTTTGGAGGAACTTCACGCAGAACACCGTATGCTACGGCATAGTGAACTACGTCAATGGGACCTCGTACTGCAGCGTGTACCTGCCGCAGCAGAACGGCGAGTTCGGGAACCTCTCGTTGATAAAGACCACCGCCTACGTTGGCGAGGACAACGCGACCATCTTCTCCCTCGTTAACTCGTCAAGGATCTTCGACCAGGTGGATGAGAACATAGGAGTAATAAAGGCCTTCAATCTGTCAGGCGCTGGCCTGAACTTCACCTCGGGGATAGTTAACAGCTGCAGCTTCCCAGGCGGGTTCTCTTGCGGCAATGTGTCTTATGGGAACGGCATGCTCTCGCTCAAGGTAGGCGACCTGTTGAACTCGTCAGCGACGCTGAACTCGGTGTCTTGCTTCTGGAACGGCCTGGGTCCTGCGACTCCGATAAACGCCACTCTCCAGGACAACGAGACCGTGGGAGTGACGGCAACCTGCTACAACAACGACACCGTGATTAGCGGGGTCGCCTTGAACCTCAACCTCCACCTGCTGTTGAACTACACTGTGGGCAATGCCACAAGGGAGATGGTCGGCGGCGCCTTCATAGTCTAGCCTGCTCCATGATTCGATGCCTGACGTGTATTCCCTATTCTTGGGGCGCTTTTCCAGATTCACCGAGATACAGGAGCTCTCCCTTCCTGTGATAAAGTCGGGGAAGAACTGCATAATCACCTCGCCCACAGGAAGCGGCAAGACCGAGGCTGCGCTCCTCCCGATATTGGAGATGCTGGAGAAGCAGAACGGCAGCAGAGGCGTGTTCGCCTTTTACATAACGCCGCTCAGGGCGCTGAACCGGGACCTTGAGAAGAGGCTGGAGTGGCTGTGCGGCGAGCTGGGGATAAGCCTGGGGTCCAGGCACGGCGACACGCCCACCAGGGAGAGGGCCAAGCAGGCAGCGAGCCCGCCTCACTTGATAATAACAACCCCAGAGAGCTTCCAGAACCTCTTCCTGTCTGCGAGGCTCAGGGAGGCGATGAAGAGCACGAGAGTGGTAATAGTGGATGAGCTGCATGAACTCTACCACAACAAGAGGGGCGCCCAGCTCGCGGTGGCGCTGGAGAGATTGGAGGAGCTTTCCGGGCCTTTCCAGAGGATAGGGATAAGCGCGACAATAGGCAACATGGATGCCGTCTCCTTCTTCCTTTTCGGGAAACGGGAGCACGAGGTCGTGGCTGCCAAGACCAGGAAGAGGTTCGAGATAAGTATAGAGATGCCCACGGTGCCAGTGAGGAGGCACTCGGAGTTCGAGCAGGCCTTCTCTCTGGACGACGGCGCCCTGGCGAGGATAGAAAGGATATCGGATATCATAAACAGCTCCGGCGCGACGCTCGTCTTTGCGAACACCAGGCAGGTCGTGGAATCGTTGGGCAGCAAGCTCGTCTACCTCAACAGGCTGGAGGGCGTGGAGTCGGTTGGGATACACCACAGCTCCCTGGACAGGCAGGAGCGCATAGAGATAGAGAACTCGTTCAAGGAGGGCAAGCTCAAGGGCATAATCGCGACCAGCTCGCTTGAGCTTGGGATAGACATAGGAAAGATAGACCACGTGGTCCAATACGGCTCGCCGAGGCAGGCCGTCAGGCTGATACAGAGGGTCGGGAGGGGAGGGCACAGGGAAGGGGCGGTCTCAAGGGGGCATGTCTTGGTTTCAGGTGTCCTGGAGGCACTGGAGTCCGCGGCCTCGGTCATAGGCGCCGAGAGTGGGGCGCTGGAGATGAATGGCGTGGAGAGCGGAGCCCTGGACGTGTTGGTGAACCAGATAACCGCCATTGCGCTTGAATACAGGAAGATAAACTTGGTGAAGCTGGCCTCGATTATAAAGAGGGCCTCCCCGTACATCGACCTGAGCAGGGAGGCGTTTGAGCGGTCGCTCGCCTTTGCCGCGGACCTGCACCTGCTCCGCGTGGATTCCGGGATTGTCTCGGTGTCCTCAAGGACAAGGAAGTATTTCTTCGGTAACATAAGCGTCATCCCGGACTCTCCGCGCTTTTACGTTAAGGACGCTGTGAGGAACAAGGTGATATCCACGCTTGACGACAGGTTCGTCTACAACTACCTGGACATAGGCGGCACTTTCATAACCAAGGGCGTGCCCTGGAAGGTGCTCAGCATCGAGGAGGACACCGTTTTTGTGGAGGCGAGCGCGGACTTCGAGTCCTCGATACCTGACTGGGAGGGGGAGGACATCCCTGTCTCCTATAACATTGCCGATACGGCCATGCGGTTGCTCGGCCAGAAAAAGGTTTTGGAGGACAGGTTGGATGGAGATGCCTTTGCCGTGGTCTCCAGGTTCGCGGACCTGCAGTCGAAGCATTTCCTCCCCGGTGTGGGCAAGATATTCTACGAGGTGCTTGAGGACTATGTGGTGATCTACATCCCCCTGGGGAAGCTGGCCAACGAGTTCCTTTCGAGGGTGATTGCGGGCCTCGTGGCCACCAATGCCAGGGACAGGGTGTTCGTGAGGTCTACGCCGTATGCGATAATCATCGACTGCAGATACCTCAGGAGGCCTCCGGACATGGCTGCGGTTTTCAATACCATAGCCAACACGGAGGCGCTGAAGAACAGGGCGTTTGTGGAGAAATCGGAGCTGTTCAGATACAAGTTTGTCCAGATCGCCAAGCTTTTCGGCGTCATTGAGAAGAAGGCGGTGCTTACGAAGAGCATGGCAAGCAGGATAATTGACTTCTACAAGGATTCGGTGGTCTATGAGGAGACTGTGAGGGACCTTGACAAGAACTATCTTGACGCGGAGGTGGTTGGAACCTTTGTGGAGAAATTGAGAAAAAGGGAGGTCTCCCTGGAGGCACGGGGCGGCGAGTCCCCAATCACCAAGGAGATTCTGAGGTCCGTGCTGCACTACAGGGAATTCCTTTCGAGGGCCACCGCCGGCGAGGAGGAGATAAAGGCGTTTGAGGATAGGTTCAAGGACAAGGAGACCATGCTGCTGTGCACGTTCTGCGGCTTCCAATTCAGCCACAAGGTGGATTTGGCTGGCGGCGGGGGCATTCTCTGCCCCAGGTGCAGGAGCCCGATGCTGGCAACCTATGATGAAAGATACGCGGTCTCGGTTCTGAAGAAACTTAGCGGAAAGAAGATGGATGCAGATGCGAGGGAGGCCTACAACAACGCCATCAGGGAAACCGGGATGATAAGTGCCTATGGCGACAGGGCGATAGTGGCGCTGTTGACTTACGGCGTCGGTCTGGTCACTGCGGCAAGGGTGCTCAGGATGATAAGGAAGGATAACAAACATTTCATAAAAGACCTTATAGACGCGCAGAAGTCCTTTGTCAAGAACAGCAAGTTCTGGATGAAGAAATAGCCTCTTGGGGCGGTTTCCTAAGAGGAGGGATTGGGACATAAGTCGTAATCAGTCCTTTACGATTACAATGTAGGCCCTTTTGCCTATATACTCTTTTACACAGTCGACTTTTGCGCCATTCCCATAGGGAGTGACCCTTTTTTCCATCACAACAATCACATCTTCAG
>DATJMH010000028.1:0-3577 GCA_035508815.1 Saccharimonadales bacterium (SeqCode) | reverse complement strand
ACTGACGCCTTTATCATGCTCGGATACTCGCAAAACAGCGCGTCGTTCATAGGAGACGCGGCCCTGGGCTTCTCCTTTCCCATCTCAGTCCTCTTGTATTTCAAGGCCTACATGAAGATGGGAAACGGGGAGATTGTGGACTCGCTGGGCCTTGGAAGGAAGGGCCTCTCCGCCTTCACGATAGGACTGGGATTGCTCATCTTCGTGATAATGATGGTCATCAGCCTCGGCGCGGGGCTCCTGCAGAACATAATCAACGTGCCGATAAACACCAACGTAGACCTGGTGCTTGCCGGGGCTCCGCTCTGGTTCTACGTCTTCGCCGCGATAATAGAGCCGATAAACGAGGAGGTCCTGTTCAGGGGGTTCATGGTGCCCAGGATAGGCATAGTGGCAAGCTCGCTCATCTTCGGAATCCTTCATGCCACCTACGACTCAACCTTCGCGATAGAGGTCATAGCGGCAATAGTCTTCGGGCTGCTCTCCGGATACGTCTACAGGAAGACAGGGTCGCTGTACCCTTCGATGATAGCGCACATACTCGTCAATTCGATCGCGATAATAGCGCTGATACCTTAGTCAGCGTACAGGATTGTAGTCCTCCTTGGGCTTCTTGAGGAAGGTGTATCTTGCAATGTTCCCCATGTAGTAGCGGAAGAAGCCGAAGACGCCCCATTCCCTTATCCGCCTCACGCTCGTGTATACTATCGCCTTCTTTATGAAGCGGGTCCCTCCCAGCCTCTTCAGCTTCAGGGAGAGGTCCCAGTCCTCATAGGTGATCATCTTCGGGTTGAAGCCCTTGGCCTTCCGGAACATGTCGCGCCTCACGGCGAAGTTGGCCCCTACTATGCAGGGCCTGTGCAGCATTATAGAGGCCCTTACGAAGACCATCGAGACGAACCAGTATCCCGACCTCACCAGGAAATTGGACCGCTCTAGGGGCATTATCGGCCCGGTTGCGGCGACTGTCCTACCTGACTTGAACTTCTCGTGGTAGGTCGCGAGCAGGTTTGGCGAGGCCCTGGTGTCCGCGTCCAGGAAGAGGAGTATCCTGCCCCTTGCAATCCTGGCGCCTGCGTTCCTTGCGACCGCCGGACCCTTCCGTTTCTCTAGGATCACCCTGGCGCTCCTCTCCGCCAGCTTGACTGTCCTGTCCTTGCTGCCGCCGTCAACCACTATGGTCTCGAATGACTTGAAGGTCTGCTTCCTGAGTCCGGCGAGAGTGGGGGCGATGTAGCCTTCCTCGTTGAGGGCAGGTATTATTACGCTGATCTCCGGATTCATCTCCTCAGCCCCTTCTTTCGTTCATGCTTTCGTAGACCTCCGCGGCTCCCCTCAGGAGTATGTAGGCGACTAGTATTCCAGTTAGTATGTATCCGAAGATTATAGGGTAGCCCGAGACGTATACGAGGGCCAGGTACGAGAAGGTTAAGAACTTGACCACGTTTATTCCTCCCCTGGCTATGTTTGATGAGTAGATCTTGCTTGCGAATCCGGTCTTCATCCTGGAGGAGGTGCCCTTCGAGGCCATTAGCGCGTCGACGAACGAGTGCCTGACCAGGACTATGAGTATCACGTAGATCGGCAGTACGTGGAGGTACGTGAAGACTATCCAGAGCGAGTATTCGACGACCCTGTCTCCGGCCACGTCCATCCTTGCGCCGTGAGGCGCGCTTTTCTTTATGCTCTCCTTGACCTTCCTGACCTTTGCCTTTGCCTCGTTGTCCCCCAGGGCCGACTTGAGGTAGGCTGAGAAGCTTATCCTGCCTCTGCTTTCTTCCCGGACCGCGAAGTAGCCGTCGAGGCCGTCAAGGGCTATCACTACGGCTATGAGCAGTATTGTCGCAGCTACCGGGAACTTTACTATTATAAGGTAGACCACCAGGATCGCAAGCGCGGTCCTTACAAGAGTGGTCGCATCGGCAGATCTCATCTAACCATATTGATTGTGAAGAATATATTTAAAGCAGTTCTTATATTGTATATAATCCACTTGGTATTCAAATGCTAGACCTTAGCAAGAACGAGGAAGACGTGCTCCAGTATTGGAAGACTAACAACATACTCGAGAAGGTCAGGGCGAAGAACAAGGGCAGGAAGTCCTTCTATTTCCTTGACGGTCCTCCGTTCGTGAGCGGGGACCTCCACCCGGCGCAGATATGGGCGAAGACCCTCAAGGACGTTGCAGTCAGGTACAAGCGGTACAGGGGCTTCGACGTTGTTGACAGGGCCGGATACGACGTCCACGGCCTCCCGGTCGAGAACAGGCTGGAGAAGGAGCTCGGCGTCCAGTCCAAGAAGGACATAGAGCAGAAGATAGGCGTCGAGAAGTTCGTCAACGAGTGCAGGGCCTACGTTGAAAAATACATAGGAAGGATGGATGCAGACTACGAGCGCTTCGGCGTCTCGCTCGACTTCAAGAAGCCGTACCTGCCGTACAAGAACGAGTACATTGAGACCGCGTGGATGATGTTCAAGGCTGCCAGCGAGAAGGGTTTCCTCTACAGCGGCAAGCGCACCCTGATATACTGCCCCCATTGCGAGACTCCGCTCTCGCAGGGAAGCATGGAGGTCGAGTACAAGGACGTCGACGACCCTTCGCTGTACCTGATATTCAAGATAGATGGCAAGAAGTCCAATCCGAAGGTGGAGCTCGGCCAGGAGACCTACCTTGCTGTCTGGACCACGACCCCCTGGACGCTTCCCGCGAACGTCGCAATAGCCGCGAACCCGAAGAAGCTCTACGTCCTGATAAAGGCCGGAGGTAAGGATCTGATAATAGCCAAGGACAGGATGGAGGCTTTCGTGCAGGAGACCGGGGAAAACATAGTGGTGCTCAAGGAGTTCTACGGAAGCGAGCTCAGCGATGTCTATTACATGAGCCCCCTGGAGGGGAAGGTGCCGATGCAGAAGGAACTTAGGAGATATCACAGGGTGATCTTCTCCGAGAGCCTGGTATCGATGGGGGAGGGAACTGGACTGGTCCACCTGGCTCCGGGTCACGGAATAGACGACTTCGCCGTCGGAAAACTGAACAGGCTGCCTGTCTTCTCGCCGGTGAATCCCGATGCCACCTACAGCCAGGAAGCCGGCGCATACGCAGGGATACTTGTTCCGGGAGACGCCAACAAGGCAGTCCTCGGAGACCTTGAGGCTGCAGGAGCCGTGCTTAGCAGGAGCTCGGTCAGGCACAGCTATCCTTACTGCTGGAGATGCAGCTCCAAGCTGATCTTCCTTGCGACTGACCAGTGGTTCATGAAGATACAGAAGATAAAGAAGAAGCTCGTCAAGCAGAACGAGAAGGTCAAGTGGCATCCCGAGGAAGTCAGAGGATGGCAGAGGGCCGTCCTGGAGAACTCGCCCGATTGGTGCATATCCAGGCAGAGATACTGGGGAATACCCATGCCGGTATGGATCTGCAAGGAGTGCAAGAAGATGAAGATAATCGGATCTTTGGAAGAACTGAAGGCCAACGCCGTCAGCAGCGCTGAGGCAGGCGGCCTCAGGGATCTTCACAGACCGCACATAGACAAGATAAAGCTGAAGTGCGAGTGCGGCAGCGAGATGGAAAGGATAA
>DATJMH010000027.1:0-17285 GCA_035508815.1 Saccharimonadales bacterium (SeqCode) | reverse complement strand
CAAGGTTCTTATTTTCATAGTTTCCACTATCCATTGTCTCGTGTCTCCGCGGCCTAACGGCCGCGTTGACAATTTCTCGATAGGAAAGAATTTACAGCTTGTTTCATCCGCATGCGTAAACGCATGGGTTTTCACAAGCCTTCACTAATAAAAATCTTCCCAGCCGAGGTCGCTGAGCGTTATGCCACTGCGACCTTTCAGTGAAGGTATAAAAACACAGCAAACCAATAAGGAACGTCAAAACCCCAGGCAATCAGAATGATCAACGTCTATCAAGTCCTTGTATCAATTGTCATAGGCCTAGTGCAGGGAATATCCGAATGGCTGCCGGTAAGCAGCAAGACCCAGGTTCTCGTAGCCTCCACCTATCTCCTGCATCTCAACTTCCAGCAGGCCTACGCCTTCGGGCTTTTCATGGAGGTCGGCACGCTCGCCGCAGCGGTGATATACTTCAGGCACGAGCTGGCCTCTCTCATAAAGGCGCTGCTGGGCTCTAGGATTGAAATGGACAGGAAGCTGCTGGTATACGTGGTCATAACAACCGTAATAACGGGCATAATAGGCGCGCCCATATACCTGGTGGCAGACTCCATAACAGGCATCTCGCTCGGGATACCTATGCTGCTGATCGGCATAATCCTGATCGCGGACGCACTGATCATAAGGAAGTCAAAGAAGGTCCAGCACGGCACCGCGATAAGGAAATTCAACGACCTCAAGATAAAGGACTACGTTCTGGTGGGCATAGCGCAGGGAATCGCCGCGCTGCCCGGGGTCAGCAGGTCCGGGATAACTACAAGCACACTCCTGCTGATGAAGGTCGAGCCTGACGAGGCCTTCAGGCTCTCCTTCCTGATAGGGATATTCGCCACCTTCGCGGCATTCGCACTGACCCTAATCGCATCAAAGGCAAAGGTCGCAGCGGCGATAGCCAGCATAAGCCTGACTGGCCTCGGGATCGCGATAGTGACCTCCACCCTGATCAGCCTCTTCCTGATAGACTTCCTGATAAAGACGGCAGGTAAGTCAAGGATAGTGTATGTGACCGCCGCGCTCGGAGTGATAGCAATGTTGAGCGGCTCGATCTACCTGCTTTTCGGGCTATGATCATTCCAGCTGCATCTCGACTCGCTTCCTGTGCGAGCCTTTGTTGTCGAAGCCCACGAGCCTCAGCCTTCCGATCTCCTTGGTGTCCAGGACATGAGTCCCTCCGTCCATCTGTATGTCGAAGTTCTCTATCTCCACGACCCTGACGGTCCCGAGCCTCTTGATGAGCTCCCTTCCCGGCTCTGTCTTCGCCAGCGAGGGGTTCGCGAGCGCCTCCTGCTGGGTGATGAACCTTGACAGGACCCTGTGCCCCTCATTGATTACTGCATTTGCCTCCTCCATTACCTTCTCGGCAAGCTCCTTGTTCAATATTGGCAGGTCGAAGTCGACGTGCGCCTTGTCCACGTATATCATCCCGCCCTTCCAGCCCCCGCCGTGCCTGCTCTCTACCACGGCGCAGACCACGTGGAGCGCGGTGTGGTAGCGCATGAGCGAATACCTTCTTTCCCAGTCCACCACTCCATTTATCTTGGATTCCGGTCCGGAGCCGAACTCCCTGTCCAAAGTGTGGACAACCTCTCCGCCCTCCTCCTTCACGTCTATCACGTTGTACTCGCCGCCCTCTACGAAAATCTTGCCCATGTCGTTGAGCTGGCCTCCGCTGGTCGGGTAAAACGCGGTCTGGTCAAGCACAATCCTGCTGCCCTCAACTGTCTTCACTACAGCTTCGAACTCCTTCAGATATGCATCCTCCCAATACAGTTTCCTAGTCATAAAACCAAATCAGAGACTCTCTTCACATCACAAAATCAGCAATACCTCGAGTTCTCATCATCGATTATTTATGGGAGTATAGAATATAATAATGATGTACAACCGCGCTGGGCGTCGGGCCTTGCAGGTCTAATCCTATTTTTCCGACAGAAATTGGGACACCGCATTGGCTAGCTCAGTCGGCTTCAGAAGAAAGAACATATGACCTCCAGTAAATGCCACGATTTTCGAATTCTTTATACCTGCGTGGGTTTCTTTGGCCAGTAGGTAGTCTGCTATCTTGTCGTCCCTTGCGTGCAGTATGAGTGTAGGAACGCGCATTTCGCGGAGTCTTGCTGTGCAGTCATAGCTTCTCGATGCCTTCCTCTGCAGCTCGAAAGCGTAGTAGGGCTGTGGGTACCTCTTTATGTTATTGATTATGGGTAGCCGAAAGACGAATGCGAGCAGACGTATGGGCCAACTGAGGGGTTTTGTAGCCCTCATGGAAGTAGATACGAGAATCAGTCTCCTGACGAGCTTTGGATTATCAAGAGCCAGCGAGGCCGCTATCCGCCCGCCCATTGACGTGCCCAGGATGTTGGCCTTCTTTACCCGTAGTTTGGTAAGGAGTGATGCCACATCGGCTGCCATAAGCCCGATAGAGTATTTAATGTGCGGCTTGTCCGTGCGCCCCGCGCCGCGGTTGTCTATGGCTATGACCTTGTGCTTCGATGAGAGCAGTTCTATGATTTGCGTGTATTGGCTGACATCAACACCAAGGCCGGGTATGAGCACTATGGGCTCGCCTCTCCCGTGTATCTCATAATACATGCTTATGTCATTTACTCTCATCCTTGGCATACTATCAGTATCTGGTTGGCAGGGGAACTTATTAGATATGCATTCCAGTATGCGTTGATTAATTATCCTTTTGTAAGCTATTTCCGACAAAGCTGGCAGCAGAGTTGTTATCGTAATACACAGCCCAGCCCATAAAGTATTTAAAGCAACATTCACATTCGTATATCGGAGGAGATGATGGGATGGGAGTAGCAGAAGCATTGCGACTTTTGAAAGAGAACAAAGTGAAGTGGGTGGATCTGCAGTTTACGGATCTGCCGGGCAGGCTGCACCACATAACCGTGCCCGCCTCGGACTTCGACGAAGAGGTCTTCAGGACAGGCTTCGCCAAGCTCGACGGCAGCAGCATCAAGGGCTTCACCTCCATAAACGAGAGCGACATGCTTCTCATGCCTGTGGCGGACAGCATGGCGCTGATACCATGGACTCCCAACACGGCGAGGGTCCTGGTTGAAGTTCATTGGGGCGGCGGAAGAGGAAGATTCGAAAGGGATCCGAGGGGAATCGCCGAAGCCGCAGAGGAATACCAGAAGAAGCTGGGATACAGGAGCTACTTCGGTCCGGAGCCGGAATTCTTCGTGTTTGACAGGGTTGACATGGACGTGGCCCAGCCTCAGAGCGGCTCAGGCTACAAGATAAGCTCGTCAGAGGCTCCCTGGGGAGGGGGCGGAGGATTCGTCATAAGGCACAAAGAGGGATACTACCCTGCTCCTCCAGTAGATCAGCTCATGGACATAAGGCTCGAGACGGTCGACCTTCTTGCGAACAACTTCGGCTTCAAGATAGAGGCCACTCACCACGAAGTGGCGACTGCGGGCCAGGGCGAAATAAACTTCAGGTTCTCCACGCTTGTTGACACTGCAGACAAGCTCCAGACACTGAAATACGTCCTAAAGAACGTTGCAGCAAAGTACGGCAAGGTCGCGACATTCATGCCCAAGCCGATGTTCGGAGACAATGGCACAGGCATGCATACGCACTTCAGCATATGGAGCGCCGACGGGAAGAAGAACATGATGTACGACAAGACTGACGACTACGCCGAGCTGAGCCAGTTCGGAAGGTACGCGATAGGAGGCCTTCTCAGCCACGCGCGCGCCCTTTCTGCAATAGTCTCTCCCACGGTAAACAGCTACAGGAGGCTGATACCGGGCTACGAGGCCCCGGTCTACGTGGCATGGTCGAAGTCGAACAGGAGCGCCATAATCAGGGTGCCTGCCTATTACAAGGGAATGGAAAAGGCCAAGAGAGTGGAATACAGGGCTCCGGACCCATCGACCAACCCATACCTCGCGTTCTCTGCGCTCCTCATGGCAGCGCTCGACGGGGTCAAGAAGAAGAGGGAGCCGGGCATGAGCACCGACGAGAACATCTACCACCTGACTAAGGAGAGGAGGAAGCAGATGAAGATCAAGGAGCTGCCTGGTTCACTGACAGAGGCGCTCAACGAGCTTGAATCGGACAGCGAGTTCCTGAAGCCTGTCTTCGATTCGTCGTTCCTCGACGCGTACATAGACCTGAAGAGGGAGGAGATAAGCACGCTCCAGGCGCATCCTCACCCGATGGAGGTCTATTACTACCTGGACTCCTGACGCATGATCGGATACCTGGCTCAAGGATGGCGAGCGATCAGCACCTGACCTACAAGCCCTACCTTCAGGCACATTCATTATAGAAGAACCTGGGCCGACTTTTTGTAGAAAACGCATTTAAACATATCCGAAACCAAGTATCTCCATGGAAAGAAGGAAAAGGCCTGTAAAAGCTTTAGTAGTAAAGCCAGCACCCCCGACTCCAGCGAAAGCCGCACACATCACTGTAGAGGGGGGATTACCCTTGCAATATAGGCTCTGATCTTCCTATCATGCTAGAGGCGCCAAAACCAACCAGATCCAGCACCGCATCACCTCCGTATGAGCCAAGCCACGTATTCGAGATGACTTATCCTACGATAAAAAGAAGGATAGAGATATTCGATACGACGCTGAGAGACGGGGAGCAGAGTCCAGGTGTAGCGCTCTCCCCTGGGTCCAAACTTAAGGTTGCGCGGCAGTTGGACAGGCTCGGAGTTGACATGATAGAGGCAGGATTTCCCGCGGTTTCCCCAGGCGAGATGGAGGGAGTCAGACTAATAGCAAGAGATAGTAAACTAAAGGCCAGAATCTATGGCCTAGCGAGGGCTGAGAAGAGAGACATAGATGCCATAGCCGAGGCTGGACTGAGGAACGCCCATGTCTTCATAGCAACATCCGAGACACACCTCAAGTACAAGCTGGGCATAACTCAGCAAGAAGCCATGGAAAAGGCATCTGGCGCAGTGGCCTACTCCAAGTCCCTGGGGCTCAGGGTGCTCTTCTCCGCAGAGGATGCGACTGGAACAAAAGACAGGCAATTCCTGAGGGCGGTCTACCGCGCCGCAGAAAAGGCCGGCGCAGACGAGATCAATATACCTGACACCACCGGCAGGGCCACGCCAGAACAGATAGCGGAGCTAACAGGAGACATGGTGTCTGCTGTATGTCTTCCTGTAAGCATACACTGCCACAATGATCTGGGACTCGCAACAGCCAACACAAGGGCCGCCATAATGTCCGGCGCTGTCTGCGCGCAAGTCACGATAAACGGCATAGGCGAGAGGGCGGGCAACGCCTCTCTGGAGCAGATAGTCGCCGTCCTCCATAACTTGGAGCCGAGATTCGAGACGGGTGTGGATACAACACTTATCTACCAGACTTCTAAGATGGTGTCTGAGATTACTCGGATGCTGATCCAGCCGAACCAACCCATAATAGGGGCGAACGCCTTTACCCACGAAGCAGGAATCCACGCGCACGGTGTCCTCATGAATCCCGAAACCTACGAGTTCCTAAGGCCGGATGAGTTCGGCAGGGCCTCCAAAATAGTAATAGGCAAACATGCCGGGAGGCACAACATAAACGCGCTGCTTGGAAAGAACGGCATATCCCTTTCCCCTGACAGTGTAAATTCCCTCCTAAGGGACGTTAAGGAGATTACAGACAATGAAGGCACCGTTACTGAGGCCCAACTGCTCGGAATGGCGGGCAAACTAATGGGTGGCTGAGCTCCGGCCAGCATCTGCCTCAAGGTAAACTGTCAGATCTTGATCCTCCTGACTGCGACGGCTATGACTGCGGAGATGAACCAGAGCGCGAACCTCAGCTGTATGCCGTAGATGTAGTGGTTCCACACAACCGGCAGGTCCGCAAACACGAATATCAGCCCGATCACGAAGAGGCCGTTCCTTATGTAGTCATAGTGACGGATTATCTCCCTCCTGATATCCCTGTAGTCCCTGAGCCCAAGCGTGTAGATCGCAGCAAGCGCGAACATCAGGACCGCTATGTCGATGCCGAACAGGAAAGAGGTATAGCCAAGCGCGCTCGAACTGCCCAACGGAAGCGCGTTTATCTGCACCTGGTTGAAGAGGTAAGGCTCTATCACCACCAGGAAGAGCATCAGTATGTTCAGCACCATCTCCAGGTTGGTCTCGACCTTGATCAGCTCGAGTATCTTGGTGTACCTCAGCCAGATATAGATCAGTATCAGGAAGCTGAAGGCGAAGGTGAGTATGTTCCCCGTCACCAGCTTCGTGTCCGAGGTGATGAAGGTGAAGGTTCCTATGGACAGGGCGATACCGAACACTATGCTCGAGAGCGCCTCTATCGACTTCTTCTTGTTCTTGTTCAGGAAGACCTTCTCAAGCTCCCTTATCTCGTCCTTTGTCCTTTTCGATTCCAATCCAACACCTTTAGTTCTTTGGCATATATCTGTCGAACCATTCTACTGTTTCTTTCATAGCCAACCTCTCGGCATTCCAGTCCCTCTTCCTTCTCCCTGTCTTCCACCAAGCATGGTCCGAATCCTTTATTGTTATTAACCTTTTATCCTTAGACCTTATCAATTTAATTGCCTTTGCTGATTGGCCAAACCTGACCAACGTATCACCATCCGGAGAAATGATCAGAGTAGGGGCAGTTATCTGTCTTAGACTATTGTAAGCTACAGTCTTCTTAGACTCAGAAATAAATCTTATACCAACACGATACTTCACTCCTATGCTGTGCTTGATTCCAGATACGTATCCCTTTTCCTCCAACTCCCTCCTTGCATCTTCCGTATCAAACGTTTTTCCAAGATTTTCTGTAATATCGATAGTCGGATACCACAAAACCAGGACCTTAATCTCTTTTCCATAAGCTAAGACCGATATCACTCCACCAAGACTCTCTCCAAGGATTCCAATATTCTTATATCTCTTGGAGAATTTTCTAATAATGTACCCTAAATCAGATATCTCCCCTGCTATTGTCATCTTTTCAAAATCTTTCAAAGATTTGTCCGTAAAACGGAAATTGAATCTAAAAACATCAAAATTCCTCTCATTAAGAAGCCGTACAATCTTCTTGTAACTAGTCCCTCCAGGGCCGTCAATGTTACCGGCAAACCCATGAACCAACAATATTAAGCCTCTCGAATCAGCTACCTCGGATAACTTTCCAACTATCTTACCTCCGTTTTCCAAGCGGAGAACTTTTTCCATTTGAGACCAACACCTTATTCATGATTAGTCCCTATCGGATTCGAACCGATGTTTGCGGGTCCAAAGCCCGCCGTCCTTGGCCGCTGGACGAAGGGACTGTACAACTAGAGATATAACACCCGAAAGTTTAAAAACATCCTAGGGTCAATATGCCTTCGCGAAATAAGCCACGGTCTCAGTCTCCTTTCCGCAGACAACGCACTTCCCCTTCTTTCTTCCATCAAACGGGATCACCCTGTTTGTGGCAGTGGTCTCCTCCTTTATCTTCAGCTCGCAGTCTCCGCTCCCGCACCAGTTCGCCCTGACGAAGCCCCTGCCCACATATGCCTTGAGCTCGTCATAGGTCTTGGCGGTGAAGGTCTTCTCCTTCAATGTCTTGATGTTCTTCTTGAATATGCTCTTTTGGATGCTCTTGATCAGCTTTCCCGCAGCCTTGATCGCCTCCTCCCTCTTCACCTTCGCCTTCTCCCCTGTGTCGCGCCTTGCGATGACCAACGTGCCCTCCTTGAGGTCCCTTGGCCCAATCTCTATCCTTATCGGAACGCCCTTCAGCTCCCAGTAGTTGAACTTGTATCCTGGAGACCTCTCGGGCCTCGAGTCAAGCCTCACCGAAATTCTTTTCTTCTCCAAGCCTGCCTTCAGTTCCTCCGCAACCTTCATGACGCCTGCCTTGTCCTCTTCCGAGTAGAATATGGGGACAATGACAACCTGTATCGGAGCCACCATGGGCGGCATTATCAGTCCCTTGTCGTCGCTGTTGGCCATTATCAGGGCGCCTATCATCCTGGTCGAGATGCCCCACGAGGTCGTGTGGACGTTCTGCGTCTTGCCTTCCTTGTCAAGGAAGCTGACCCCGAAGTGCTTTGAGAAGTTCTCCCCCAGGTAATGCGAGGTCCCGAGCTGCAGGGCCTTTCCGTCAGGCATCATCGCCTCTATCGTAGTCGTGTAAACCGCGCCGGCGAACTTCTCCGATTCGGACTTCCTGCCGAACAGGACCGGTATTGCAAGGTATTTCTCGGCTATCTCCCTGTAGAAGCCGAGTATGAGCATGACCTCCCTCTCAGCCTCATCCTTGCTTGCATGGGCGGTGTGGCCTTCCTGCCAGAGGAACTCCGAGGTCCTTATGAAGAGCTTGGTGGCCTTTATCTCGGCCCTGGTGACGTTGCACCACTGGTTCAGGAGCATCGGAAGGTCCCTCCAGCTACGTATCCACTTCGCGAGGAAGTGGTATATTATCGTCTCCGAGGTCGGCCTGACCGCAATCCTCTCCCCAAGTTCCCTGTCGCCCTCCTTCGTTATCCAGAAGAGCTCGGGCGCAAAGCCCCTCAGGTGCTCCGATTCCTTCAGGAAGAAGCTCTCCGGTATGAACAGGGGGAAATAGGCGTTCTGGTGGCCCGCCGACTTTATCATCGCGTCGAAGCCGGCCTGTATCTTCTCCCAGATTGCGTAGCTGTACGGCATAATTGCCATGGTGCCCTGCACCGGACCGTAGTCGGCGAGCTCGGCCTTGGTCACCAGCTGCGTATACCACTCTGAGAAGTTCTCGTCCCTCTTGACAGTCAATCCCAGCTCGCTCTCCTTGCCATCCATGAAATGCACTATCCGTATCTCAATTTCAGCCCAAAATGTATATAATAATACCATGCGCAATAGCTATCTGCGCGTGAGCTCATGGAGGGCGGCAAACTTGTCGCCGAGCTTGCACAACGCCTTACAGGAAAGGCAGTCATAAGCTCGGAGATAAAGGACGAAGACATAAAGGAAATAGGGGTAGAGTCGCTCACAGCCCAGGCGCTTTCGTATTTTGAGAAATCCTCGGGCCTCAACATCCTCGACAGGGCGACCCTCTCGAAGATACTCGAGAGGGAGAAGGAGAGCAAGTCCCCGGTGCAGATAGAGGTAATACAGAAGAGGGACTTCAACCCCACCGCGAAGGACATAGCCTCAGACTTCTCTATAAGGAATGCGCCGCTCGAGAAGACTCCGGCAAGGGTCGAGGACTTCGCAGTCTATTTCAACAACAGGTTCGAGAAGATCAAGGCCGCAATAGAGCGCGGCAGGGGAGGAGGCCTCGGCATAATAAACAGCATGGAGAACCTCAAGCAGTACGCGAACGGCAGGGACGTGGGCGTGATAGGCATGGTCTACGACAAGATAATAACGAAGAAGGGCCACATACTCGTCACGCTTGAGGACGGCACCGGCCAGGCAAAGGTGCTCTTCATAAGGCCGGAGAAGACCTCGAGGAAGGAGATGCACGAGCTCTTCGAGTTCGCCTCAAGGCTGGTCAGCGACGAGGTGGTGGCGATAAGGGGCAGGGTCTCGTCGCCGTTCCTGATGGCAAGCGCGGTGATATGGCCCGACATCCCCATAAGGCAGATGAAGAAGGCAGAAGAGGACTTCTCAATTGCCTTCACCTCCGACATCCACGTCGGAAGCAAGCTCTTCATGGAGAAGCAGTTCGTCAAGTTCATAGAGTGGCTCAACGGCAACGTAGACGCAAGGAGGGACATAGCCGAGAAGATAAAGTACCTTGTCATAGCAGGGGACCTGGTGGACGGCATAGGCGTCTACCCCAACCAGGACAGGGAGCTGAGCATAAGCGACATCTACAAGCAATATGCGGTCTTCTTCGACTACCTGGGCAACGTGCCGGACCACATAGAGATATTCGTCCTTGCTGGAAACCACGACGCCCTGCACAGGGCGGAGCCGCAGCCTCCCCTCGGCGACGAGCTGATGCAGGACTTCAAGCGAGACAACATACACGTGGCCTCGAATCCATCCTACATAACCCTCCACGGGATAAAGACGCTGGCCTACCACGGCACCTCGCTCAATTCCGTCATACAGAGCATACCCTCGCTGAGCAACTCGAGGCCCGAGGCCGCGATGGTGGAACTGCTCAAGAAGAGGCACCTCTCGCCGATATACGGCGACAACCCCATAATGCCGAGCAAGGAGGACTCGCTCGTGATGGACGTTGTGCCGGACATACTGCACATGGGCCACATGCACAGGAACGGCTACACCGAATACCACGGCACCCAGGTCATAAACAGCGGCACCTGGCAGTCGAAGACCTCCTACCAGACTAAGCAGGGCCACATCCCTACCCCGTGCATACTCCCGATCTACAACGCCAAGAGCGGCGAGCTCTGGAGCATGGACTTCAATGCGGTCTCGTGATCAGATGGACAACGACGAATATTTCAAAAAGCTCTCGGAAGACTTCCACAAGGCCTACGAGGTCGCAAAAACGGCAAGGTCGAAGGGCTTCGACCCGAAGGAGGAGGTCGAGATACTTCCTGCGCCAGACCTTGCCAGCAGGGTGGAGGGACTCATAGGCGTAAAGGGGATAGGCGAGATAATCAGGAGGAAGCTCAAGAAGCAGGGAAGGAGCAAGCTGGCTTTCGAAGTCGCCGAGGAGATATGCAAGAGCGAGGCCTTCTCCGAGCTGGACGATGTCAAGAGGATTGAGCTGGCAGTCAGGGTGGGCACCGCGATACTGACGGAGGGGATACTGGTTGCGCCTACAGAAGGAATGCGCGGAATAGAGAAGTACAGGAACCAGGACGGCACCCCGTACATAGCGGCGTTCTACGCAGGCCCGATAAGGGGCGCGGGAGGAACTGCTGCCGCGCTCTCGGTCGCGCTGGCAGACTACACAAGGAAGTTCTTCGGAATAGACGTCTACAAGCCGACGCAGGAGGAGATAGAGCGATATGTGGAGGAGGCGGAGCTCTACCACACGCGCGCGGCGAGGCTGCAGTACAGGCCGCCCGACGAGGACATAAGGGTCATAGCAGGGAACTGCCCGGTCTGCATAGAGGGCGTTCCCACGGAGACGATAGAGGTAAGCGTCCACGGCAACCTCAAGAAAATATCCGCGGACGGGAAGGAGGTGCCGACGCCGAACAGGGTAAGGGGAGGCATATCGCTGGTCATGTGCGAGGGCATAGCGCAGAAGGCCAAGAAGATGCTCAAGGAGACGAAGAGCGTAGGCCTTGATTGGTCGTGGCTCAACACAATCATAAAAGTAAACCTCAAGAAGTCCGAGACGAAGAGCCAGGAGGAGGCCTCCGTATTCCTAGAGGAGCTTGTAGCCGGAAGGCCCATCCTCGCCTACCCCGGGAAGACTGGGGGATTCAGGCTGAGATACGGTAGGAGCAGGCTGACCGGGATAGCTGCGAAGGGATTCAGTCCCGCTACGATGATAATCGCAGACAACTTCATTGCCATAGGAACCCAGCTGAAGGTGGAATTTCCCGGGAAGGGATGCGTGGCGCTTCCTGTCGACTCCATAGAAGGGCCCTTTGTCGTATTGAAGTCAGGAGACGCCTTCAGGGTCAACGACGCAAAGACAGCCTTGGAGATAAAGGACAAGGTCGCAGAGATAATATCGCTGGGCGACCTTCTTGCGACCTACGGCGACTTCAAGAAGTCCAACACGCAGCTCCAGCCCTCAAGCTACGTAGAGGAGTTCTGGTCGGAGCAGCTCAATGCGGCAGTCTCCGAAACCGTTGTGGACCACAAAAACATTCCATTCAGGGAGGCGTTCGAGCTCTCCCTCAAACACTCCATACCCATGCATCCCAAGTTCCTATTCGAGTTCCAGGCGGTCTCGTACGCTGAGCTGAGGAAGCTCGCATACGCCGTCTCGGAATCGGTCCAAAACGGGGCTAACCTCTTCTCAATAACGTCAATTGAGATGAAGCACGAGCCCGGAGTGAAGCGAGCTCTCGAGCTTCTCAACGTGCCGCACAGGCTCATAGTCAACAAGATAAACATCTACGACGACAACGCCCAGAGCCTTGTAGCGTCACTGGGACTCGCGTCCGCAGGAGGAAAGATAAAGACTGAGGGCGTCGCGGAAAAATACGACCAGGAGGACAAAAAGGACGTGGTCGCATTCGTGAATACCATCTCGCCCTTCAGGATAATGAAAAGATCCACGTACATAGGCGCGAGGATCGGTAGGCCGGAGAAGGCGAGGGAGCGGCTGATGAAGCCAGCGCCCCACGTACTCTTCCCGATAGGCACCTACGGCGGCAATGACAGGAACATCTCGAAGGCCTACCTGATAGACTCTAAGAAGCTCAAGTCCGGGCTAACCGTAGACATCGCGGCGTACACCTGCAGGAAGTGCAAGAGGACGGTGGACACGGCGTACTGCGCGGACTGCGGGGAGCACGCCTTCATAACAAGGAAGTGCCCTAGCTGCGGCAACATAACCGAGAGCGAGAAATGCGAGGTCTGCAAGTCACAGACAATAGCATACGGGGAGAGGAACATAGACCTTGCCAAGGTGGTCAGCATAGCCATGAAGAGGGTCGGCGCCAACAAGCTCCCGGACACGCTCAAGGGCGTGCGGGGCATGACAAACAAGGACAAGGTCTTCGAGCCAATAGAGAAGGGCATCCTCAGGGCGCAGAACGGGGTCTTCATCTTCAAGGACGGGACATCCAGGTTCGACGCGACCGACGTGCCCATGACCCACTTCTATCCGTCAGAGATAGGGACCAGCGTCGAGAGGCTGAGGGAGCTCGGATACACCAAGGACTACGAGGGCAAGGAACTGGAGAGGGACGACCAGCTGGTGGAGATGAGGCACCAGGACTGCGTGCTCAGCAGGAAGGGCGGGGTCTACATGCTGCGCGTCGCGAGGTTCGTGGACCAGATGCTCGAAGGGCTCTACGGAACAGGAGGCTTCTACAATGCCGCGGACCCGAAGGACCTCGTGGGCCACCTCGCAATAACCCTCTCTCCCCACACCTCGTGCGGCGTGCTGAATAGGATAATAGGATTCGCCGACGTGAACGTGGGGTTCGCGCATCCCTACACCATCTCCGCGAGGAGGAGGAACTGCGACGGGGACGAGGACACCACAATGCTGCTTCTCGACGGCCTGATAAACTTCTCAAGGGAGTTCCTGCCGACCAGCGTGGGTGGGACAATGGACGCGCCGCTGGTACTCACCCTCAACCTCCTTCCCGAGGAGGTGGACGACGAGGCGCACGCGATGGAAGTCTCGAAATCCTTCGGGCTTCCATTCTACGAGAAGACTCTCACATACGCATATCCTTCAGACGTCGAGGTGGAGATCGTGGAGAAAAGGCTGGGCACGCCATCCGTCTACGGCAACATAGGCTTCACCCACGCGACCTCGATGAATGCGATCGCCGTCTCCCCCAAGAGGAGCCAGTACACCCAGTTCAAGACCATGCACGAGAAGGTCGACGGCGAGTTTGTATTGATGGACAAGATCTACGCGATAGACAAGCCCGACGCCGCGAGGAAGCTGATAATAAGCCACTTCATCCCGGACCTCATAGGAAACCTCCACTCATTCTCGAGGCAGAACTTCAGGTGCTCCTCCTGCAACGCGAAGTACAGGAGGGTGCCGCTGACAGGCAAGTGCACAAAGGACAACGGCAAGCTCCTCCTCACAATATCGAAGGCCGGGATAGAGAAGTACCTCGAGATGGCGATCAAGCTTGCCGACAGGTATGAGCTGGATCCCTACATCAGGCAGAGGCTCGTCCTGGTCAGGGAGGAGATAGCCAGCATATTCGCAAGCCCCGAAGAGGAAATGTCCAACAACACCTCGGGCCAGTTCAACCTCGGAAGGTACATGTAGCAGACCGGAGTCACCTGCCCGCCCTGCGTATCGCATCCTCTAGAATGTCCAGCCCCTTTCCGATGTTTTCGTCTGACATGGTCAATGGGGGTATAAGCCTTATAGTGGACACTCCTGCAGGAAGGAGCAGCATGCCGTTGTTGAAGCAGTCGACTATTATGGCATCCCTCTCCTTGATTGCAGGCTCCTTTGACTTCTTGCTCTTCACAAACTCGACACCTATCATGAGCCCGATCCCCCGGACGTCCCCTACGATCTCGTATCTTTCCTTCATCTGGTTCAGCCTTCTCATCATCATGGCGCCCTTGTTCCTTATTCCGTGCTCAAGAGAACTCCTGTGCGAGTTCAGGTACGAGAGCGAAGCCTGCGCCGCGGCAACCGCGACCAGGTTCCCTCCGAAGGTATTGGAGTGCGCGCCGGACGGTATGTCCCCAAGCGAACGCCTTGTAATCGTGACTCCCATTGGCAGCCCGCCCCCCACCGACTTCGCCATTGTGTAGATGTCGGCCTTCACCCCGAAATTGTCCAGCGCGAGGAATTTGCCTGTTCGCATGTATCCCGCCTGGACCTCGTCGGAGACAAGGAGAATTCCATTGTCGTCGGCAAGCTTCCTCATCTCGTATACGAACTCCTTAGGAGGCACTATGTACCCGCCCTCTCCCTGTATGGGCTCCATGAATATGGACGAGACCTCCCTTGGCGCTACCTCCTTGCTCAGGACCTGCTTCTTGATGTGGTCCACGCAGGCCATGCCGCAGCTTGGGTATTCCTTGCCGAAGGGGCACCTGTAGCAATACGCGTACGGCGCATGGACTGCCGAATTGAACGGGCCGAAATGCTCCCTCTGCACCGCCTTCGAGGCCGTAAGCGAGAGCGACCCCATTGTCCTTCCGTGGAAGGCGCCGTAGAAAGCAAGAGTATACTGCCTTTTGGTGAAGAACTTCGAGAACTTTAGCGCCGCCTCGTTCGCCTCAGTGCCTGAATTCGAGTAAAAGACCTTCCCGAACCCGCCCGGCATCATCTTTACCAGGTTCTCCGCGAACGTGACCGGCAGTTCCGAATAGTAGTCGTTGAATGCGGCATGCATCAGCCTGTCCACCTGGCCCTTCACCGCGGCCCTCACCTCCTTGTTTGCATTGACGCCTAGGTTGTAGACTGAGATGAAGCTTGAGAAGTCTAGGAATTTTCTTCCGTCTATGTCGTACGCGTAGTCGCCGTCTCCCCTGTCCGCCACAAAAGGGACCTCGCCGCGCGCGGTCGTGATGATGACCTTCCCGTCCCTTCCTATTACACTCTTGGCCCTTTTGCCTACTCTCGCCTGCATCGGATCGCAATTACCATAGGGCATTGTCTAAAATATTAAACTTGCGCTTCAGGCGCTTTCCTTCCTTCCCTTCGCGTACCTTGAGG
The DNA here is from genome assembly GCA_035508815.1 of Saccharimonadales bacterium (SeqCode). Classification (GTDB taxonomy): domain Archaea; phylum Micrarchaeota; class Micrarchaeia; order Micrarchaeales; family CABMGC01; genus JAJZIZ01. The sequence goes on along the minus strand of DATJMH010000027.1, from coordinate 2,013 downwards.
CGTGCTCCCTGTACAATACAATTGTTTCGCCCAGGAGGAGGCCTGCGCTGAAGCCCAGGAGCAGGTCCGCCGCAAAGACAAGCGGGCTGCTCTCGTACGCAGCGAAGCTCGCCGAGCTCAATACGCCCGATATCGAGGCGGAGCCGGATCCCAGAGACGAGAATGACAGGAAGTCGATCGCTACCCTTATTACGAAGCCAACCATCCAGACCGCCATGACCTCCGCCGACCTCCTGTACATTATCTTGCCTTCCTTTTCGAATATCTCGGACCTCCTGCCAAGGAAGAGCCCCGCAGCTATCCCCACTATCACGCTCGCAAGCACCATCGCTGAGTCAAATGCCCCGAGCCCCAACACGAAGTAGGCGCTGAGCGCTATGTATATTACCGGCAGCAGGAAGATGGAGCGCAGGGAGTACCGCGAGCCCTTCTTGTTCCTCCTCATCCTCACGAATAGCCTTACCGCAACAAGGGCTATCACCACTATCGGTATTGCAGAGACGCCCAGGACGCTTCCTATGGAAACCATTCAACCAGGCTTCACTTCTTCGGCGCAGCCTTTGGCTGTGCCCTCTCCTTCTTGGCCTCTATCTCCAATGTTGAATTGAGCTCAGCTGTGTTCTTCGGGTCTATCTTCTCGAATAGGAACTCAAGGTGCTTTATGTTCGCCTTCCTTGCCTTGGGCCTCGTGTGGGTCATTATCTCCACAAAATTAGCGTCCATGACCTTAGTCACGACGGCCTTGTCTCCGGCGTCCCTTCCAAATTTCTTTATGCATACCCTTCCTACTTCCACTAGTGCCATTGTATCACTCATCCATTCCTTTCCTTATACTTCTTTATTATGGTCTCGGCGACGCCCTCCGGGGGCATATCGTTGGTGTTTACCACGAGATCGAAGGGAGTCTTGTCCCTTCCATAATCTATGTTGTATAGATTCTTATATAGCTTCTTGTTTTCCGTGTCCCGGACCTTGACCATCTCCTTCATCTCGCCCACCCCCGCGCCGTCGCGCTTCGCCATCCTCTCGGTCCTTCTTTGTACGCTGCCCTCGAGCCAGACCTTGAACCCGTCCTTGGTTATCCATGGCGCGGTGTAGCTTGTTATTACCACATCGCCGCCGGCTATCTTCCCGACTATCCTCCTGTCTACCTCCTTGTCGAAGTCTGAGTTTCCCTCCCTCTCCTTCAGGAACCTGACCCCTTCCGGCGTGTCCCACCACTCCTTCCCGGTGACCTTGAAGCCCCTCTCGGCAGCCATCTCCTTGAGTATGTCCCCTCCTCCTATCAGCTTGAAGCCCAGCTTGGCGCAGAGTATCTCTCCAACGGTGGTCTTGCCGGCTGCAGGCAGGCCTGACAATACTATTGCCTCCATGACTAACATTGGCGGGCTAGCTTTATAGCCTTTTCTTAACCCTGCCGGCAAAGGCATCTTGCTTCTGAAAGCCGCAGGCTGGAAGGCCAACAGAAACGCTTTTAATATCTATTGTTCTAACTAAAACTACGTGATTCAATGAGATTCTACCTTGCGGCCTTCATGATAGGGCTTTTGGCGACAGTCGGGCTTGTAATGGCAATAGGGCCAATATACAACCACAACGGAACATCAGGGTACATAAGCAACACCTCAACCTCAGTGCCGCAGTCTTCATTGAACAGTTCGGCAAGCAACACAACGACTGCAGCGCCAACCAACTCCACAGCGCCCACGCTCACCAATTCAACCATGACAAACTCGACAGGTACCAACTCAACAATGCCTGTAACAACAACTAACACAACAAGCACCACAAACGCTACTACCACAACCCAGTCTTCAGGAAGCGGAGGAACGGGAACGTCCTACGCCATATGGGCAATAGCAGCAATAGTAGTCCTAATAATCATAGCCGCTGCCTACATGCTCATGAAGAAGAAGTGAGCGCATAGCGCCACTTCTTCAGTGGCAAAAACCTAACGTTTGCGTAGGGTTTAAATCCCTTCCTTACTATTATTAATTGGAGGATTTTATGGCA
>DATJMH010000026.1:0-4783 GCA_035508815.1 Saccharimonadales bacterium (SeqCode) | reverse complement strand
CGGGCTGAACTCCATGGCGCGGAGCATGTCTATGACCCCGTCTATAGTGGGCTCTATGCCTATCGCCATCATGAAGTAGAGTATGTTCAGGTAGATGTTGAAGTCCTTGTAGTGCATCGCGCGTATGGTCTCGAGCATCTGGCGCTCGGGCTCTATCCTTATGGAGAGGAGCAGCCTGCTCACATTGTCCACGCTTATCTCCTTGCACGCGAAGGCCAGCGCGCCTACCGCGTAGATGTAGTTGATTATGCCCTTCTTTATGTTGAAGAATACGTCCTTTGTCTCCAGGGTGCGCTTCAGCTCCCTCATCATGAGTAGGACCCTGGCGTGGGAGCCCTCCTTGACGACGAGCTCCAGCCTCTCCCTGACGCTCTTCTGGCCCACCGACTCGAAAGGCGTTATCTCCATGTTGCCCAGCGGCGATTCCATCTATGCACTGAGAGGATATAGGATAATGAAGCCTTATATTTTGTTGCTTACCGCGATGCCTATCCTTCCCTCGAAGACCCTGGCGTTGTAGCCCGCATTGGAGAGGTTCCTGGCGAAGGTCTCGGAGCATTCCCTGCTCCCCCTGGTGTAGATCTCCCTCGGGCCGCAGGCCTCTATGTACTCAAGCGCCTGCTTGAAGTCCGCGTGGTCGCTCAGCGGGAACTGGACGTCGAGGCCCATGTCGAACCTCTTCGCGAAGCCTGTCGCGACAGCTGTATAGACGCGCCTGTTGTATGCATGGCTGAGCTTCTTGGCCACTTCGTGGATCCTGTATGCCGTTGTTATCCCGAGGAAATTTTCGTTTACCACAGATTCCATCTCGAGCTCGTCCTTGTATGCCGATACGTAGTCGAGCTTGACCCCGTGATTGGAGTATATCCTGTTTATCTCCGATATCTTCTTGTCTACCACCGGGCAGACACCCGTGTCGTTGGCTATCTTGTTTATCTCCTGCGCCTTTCCCAGGGCGTAGGCGCCGAACAGGACTATGCCCTTCTCGAGCTTCGCCTTGATGTAGTGCTGCATCGATGTCATTATCTCGTTCCTGTCGCCGAAGACGGTCTCCTTGTCCGGATAAGTGGAGTCTATTATGAGTATGTCGGCCTTTTTCGTCTCTATCGGCTCGGCAACAAGGGAGAGATCGACCTGGTAGTCGCCGCTGTATATGACCGAGGCCCCAAGCTCTTCGGATGTCGCGTAGAGCTGCTTCGAGCCGAGTATGTGGCCGGCGTTGAGCAGCTCCATCGATTTTGGGTTATCCACCAGCTCTATCTGCTTCTTGCTGTTCCTGCACTCTATCAGCTCCTTTGTTATCTGGCTCGCTATGACCTTCCTGCCCTTCCTCAGGCCGGAGGTGTGGTCGGAGTGCGCGTGGGAGACGAAGTTGACATTGGCGTCGGCCTCTCCGCAGTCCAGGGATATGCTGTACTCTCCAACGTTCAGAACCATCATGTCGCCACTGACGAATCCAATGTTAAAGCTTATATAGCTGTTTTCGCATAATTGTTATCCTAATCAATTGTGGATCGATGGTCGAGAAAGTTGTAATCATAGGCTCTGGCCCTGCGGGACTGTCAGCTGCAATATACACGTCGAGGGAGGGCTTTGAGCCTCTCGTCATAGCGGGGAGCACAGGCGGAGGCCAGCTGGAGCTGACAACCACCGTGGAGAACTTCCCCGGGTTCCCTGAGGGCGTGCTGGGCCCTGAGCTTGTCCAGCTGATGAAGAAACAGGCCGAGAAGTTCGGGACCAGGTTCGTTTACGAGGACCTGACAGGAGTGGATTTCTCAGCAAGGCCTTTTGTTGTGCAGGCGGGGGAAAAGAGATATGAGACAGAGAGCATAATAATCGCAACGGGCGCGAACGCCAAGATGCTCGGGATAGAGTCCGAGAAGAAGTTCGTCGGCAAGGGCGTTTCAACATGCGGGACCTGCGATGGGCCGTTCTTCAAGGGAAAGGACGTGATAGTGGTGGGTGGAGGAGACACCGCCATGGAGGATTCCAACTTCATAACCAAGTTCGCCAGGAGCGTCACGATAGTGCATAGGAAGGACACCTTCAGGGCGAGCAAGATAATGCAGGAGAGGACCTTTGCGAACAGCAGGATAAAGGTAATCTGGAATGCGACAGTGGAAGAGATACTCGGCAATGAAAGGGTAACCGGGGTCAGGCTGAAGAACCTTGTAACGGGTCAGACATCGGAGATGCCGATAGACGGCGTGTTCATGGCTATAGGCTATTCCCCAAACACGAAGGTCTTCCAGGGCAAGCTGAAGCTTGACGAGCAGGGATACATAATCACCAAGGACGAGGTCCTGACTGACATAGAAGGAGTCTACGTTGCAGGAGACGTGGCGGACAGGTTCTACAGGCAGGCCATCACCGCAAGCGGAAGCGGCGTGAAATGCGCGCTACACGTAAGGGAATATTTGGCGGACCTTGCCTATAAAAGGAGCAAACAAGGTTAATCACTCAGCAAATTACCGAACGCGTTACTTATAGCGGATGAGGCATAAAAACTCCTCTTAGAAAAGTCTCTTCTGGCTCTTGTAGTCCGTAAGCCCAGAGATTCTGACTCCAAGTTTTCTTACCTTCTTTGAACTGTCGGCGTTTTCTTTGTAGAGCTCTGTCGCAGTCTTTGCTATCTCTTCGAGCACGTTGGTCGGCCTGATGCTCTTGCTGTGGAGGTGCTCGGTGAAATCCGAGTACCTGAGCTTCAGGGTAACGACCTTGAACGAGATGTTCTTGCTTTCCACTTCCTTGCCGACCTGCGCAGACAGGTCCTTGATAGCCTTTACCACCTCTTCCGGCTTCTTCGTGTCATGCTCAAATGTGAACTCCCTGCTCATAGACTTCACCTCGTAGTTCTCCACAACCTCGCTCTCGTCTATCGCATTTGCGCTGTTGCGCAGCTCCACAGCGAACGAGCCGAACGCGTTCATCAGCTCCATTATGTTGGCCTTGGAGAGGTCGCCTATGGTCTTGTAGCCCATGGCCTGTAGCTTTTCCTCCGATTTGCTACCCACGCCGTAAAGCTGGCCTACCGGCAGCTGGGCCAGGAACGCCTTTGCCTCCTCTTCCTTCACGAGCTTTATCCCGTTAGGCTTGGCCTTCTCGCATGCCATCTTCGCGACCACCTTCGTGTTGCTTATGCCTATCGAGCAGGGAAGCTTGGCCCTCTCCTTTATAGCGTCCTTGATCTTTGCAGCGTGCGCGAGGGCCTCGTCATAGTCTTTTATCCTGTCGGAGACGTCTATGAAGAACTCGTCTATGCTGACCTGCTCCACAGGCCCGGCGAACTCCCTTATTATTGAAAGGGCCTCGTTTGACTTCTTCTCGTAGTAGGAATAGTCCATGGGCAGGTACTCCGCGTCAGGCTTCAGCTTGTAGGCCGTCGAGATGGGCATTGCGCTGTGAATGCCGAACTTCCTCGCTACGTAGTTGCACGTCATCACGACGCCGCGCCCCCTGCCTTCCTTGGGGTCTGCTCCCACTATAGTGGGCCTTGTCCTGAGTTCCGGCCTCTTTATCTCCTCGCAGGCGACGAAGAAGTAATCCATGTCTATGAGCATTATAGTGCGCATGAAATCATCTGCAAAGAATCGGATCAGCCGGTGGTGTAGGTTGCTTCCTCTACCAGGCCTCCGGGAGAGGTCTCCCTGAAGACCTGGCTCCTGAACTTCTGGAGGATGACGTTGGAATGCCTCCAGGCGTGGTTCTCCAGGCCGGCCTTCATGCAGAGGTTTTCCAGGAATTCCTCCTTGGTCCAGCCGTTTTCCAGAGGAGCGGAAGGCAGCAGCAACGCGCTGCGGTATCCGGACTGCACGATCAGGCCGTCCTTCCCTATTATTATCTCCCTCTTTATCCTCGCGTCGCCCTTTACCCTTATCCGTTCGAGCCTTGAAAGCACGCTGACCGTTATGATTATATGCTCGAACTCCATGTGCGAGAGCGGTACAAATCCAGGATCCTCGGTTGCCGCAGCGATGGCGGCATCGACTAGGGATTCCTTGAGGGTGCCCGTGCCGCCCGGCGTGCCCATGAATCCCCTCAGCTCCCCAGTTGGGTAATGAGATATTGTGACGAAGACCCCGTTGTCGCCGTTGAACTTGTCTATGTACTTCTCGACCATCTCCTTCTTGAAATGTGGAGAGACCAGCCTGATTTCTATCGCCTGGCGGGCTGCCTTTACCAGCCGTTCCCCGTCGGCAAGACTCAATGCCACCATGTCTCCACCATTAGACGTTGGCAACCAAGATTATTTAACGCTATCTGGGATGTTTTTACGTAAGCGACAACAGTTATTCCCTTATCTTCCTGTTGTATACCAGGTTGAGCTTCTTGCACCTTCCGCTGCAGTAGTACCTTATGGCTCCGTTCCTCCTCACGAAGGCGAAGCCGGTGCCCTTCTCTATTTCCTTGGAGCAGTATGAGCATTTCATTTTAGTCAGCCTATCTTGCGATTATCCTCTTGTCCTCTCTGCTCGTGTCAGGGAGCCTTATCAGGTCGCCCTTCTTTATCCTCCCGGCGAAGTTCCTCCTTATGACCCTTCCCTTGTCCCTTCCCTCTAGTATCTTGCACATCGCCTGCTTTATCTCCCCGTAGATCCCGGTGCGGTTCAATTCCACACCGACGACCTCGGCGAGGAACCCCTCGAACCTCTTTCCCTCTTCAGATGTTGGCGCTGGCGCAGCCGACGGCGCGCCCTTGGCTCCGCTGTCAGGTTTCTTGTCATCCTTGACTTCCTTGGCCTTGGGAGCTCTCGCCTCGTCTGCCATGAATCATCACTTTGGC
>DATJMH010000025.1:0-6768 GCA_035508815.1 Saccharimonadales bacterium (SeqCode) | reverse complement strand
GCACATGAAGGCAGTCGTCGAAGAACGAGGAACTACATTTGGGGTTTCACGATGACCAATCAAAAATCCCCATTGGAAGCCCACGAATTTTATTCGTGGGAGGATGTCACCTCCTGAGGTATACCACGTGTCTGAACTCCTTGTAGTCCTTCCTGGACTCGGCAACCCAATCCCTCCTGTCAAACTTCGGGAAGAAGGTGTCGCCCTGATAGTCCTTCTTAATGTAGGAGAGGTACATTCTGTCTGCAAGCCCTATCGCCTCCGAGAAGATCTCCCCTCCCCCGATTATGAATATCTCCCTATGATAGGCTCTCGCCTTCTCTATGGCCTCTTCCAGGCTTCTGCAGACCACCACTCCGGCTATTCTATCTACAGTCCTCGTCACGACGATGCTCTTCCTGCCACCGAGTATGCCGGTTTCCTCGAAGGTCTTCCTTCCCATTATCATTGTCGAGCCCAAGGTGATTCTCCTGAAAAGGGCCGTCTCCTCGGGTATGTTCCACGGCAGCCTGCCGCCTATGCCGATGACCCTCTTCCTTGTCATCGCGCAGATTATCGAGATCATCAGGACCAACGTTTTATACCTTAACGTTCGATTATCATTTAGATTTTATGCTTACGATAGGCCTGGAGAGCAGCGCGCACACCTTCGGCGTAGGCGTAGCAGACAACGGAAAGATACTCTCGAACGAAAAGGCGATGTACAGGATAGGCGGGGGCGGGATGATACCTGCGGAGGTCGCCGAGACCCACATTGCCAACGCAGAGGACGTCATAGGGAGAGCTCTTGATTCTGCAGGAATAAGTACCGGCGAGATAGAAGGCGTGGGATACACGATGGGACCTGGCATGGGGCCATGCCTGCAGGTGGCGCAGCTTGCGGCAAAGACCCTTGCAAGCAGGCTCAAGGTAAGGATAGTCCCTGTGAACCACTGCGTCGCGCACGCCGAGATAGCAAGGCGATACGGGAAGCTCAGGGACCCGGTCATGCTATACGTGAGCGGCGGCAACTCGCAGATACTGACAATAGAGGGGAAGCCGTTCAGGCACTATTCAGTTGCGGGCGAAACGTTCGACATAGGGATAGGGAACATGCTCGACTCCTTCGCAAGGAACATGCACCTGGTGCCAGCATGGGGCTCGAGCATAGAGAAGAACGCGTCCGGAGGCAGGTACATCCCCCTTCCATACACTGTGAAGGGCATGGATTTCTCCTTCACGGGCCTGCTCACGAGGAGCACCGAGCTGATCCCCGAGGAAAGGAGGGAAGACCTATGTTTTTCCATACAGGAGACCGCGTTCTCCGCGATATGCGAAGCGACTGAGCGCGCGATGCTGCTGAAAAACAAGGGAGAGATAGGGATATGCGGCGGCGTGGCCCAGAACTCAAGGCTGCGCTCAATGCTGGGCCTCGTGGCAAAGGAGCACGGCGCGTCATTCGGCTACGCCCCTGACGAGTTCAATGCAGACAACGGCGGAATGATAGCCTTTGTCGCGGAGAAGATGCTCAAGGAGGGAATGCACACCCCTGTCTCAAGGTGCGAGATAAGGCAGAGGTACAGGACAGACCTGGCAAGGCTTCCTAGTGGTTGAATGATCAAGCTGGGAGAAGGCGCAGAGGCTAAGATATACCTAACCAGGATATTCGGGAGAGCAGTCCTGCTGAAGCGGAGGGAGCCGAAGAAGTACAGGATCAGGGAGCTCGACGAAAGGCTTAGAAGGGAGAGGACTAGGGCCGAGGCGAGGATAATGCTCAGGCTGTCTAAGGCCGGAATCCCGGCTCCCAGGCCGGTAGCCGTGGGAAGGTTCTCGATATACATGGAAATGCTGCCGGGCAGGCTCCTCAAGGATGCGAGGCCTGGCGCCGAAACCCTGAGGCGCGTCGGGAGGCTCCTTGGCGCCATCCACGGGCAGAACATAGCCCACGGCGACTTCACCCCGGCAAACATAATGCTCTCCGGAAAAAGGATCCACATAATAGACTTCGGGCTATCCGAGGTGACCAACAGCCAGGAGGAGAAGGCCCTGGACCTGCTGCTGATGAAAAGGGCCCTCACAAAGGCGCAATATGCAGCATTCGAGAGATCGTATTCCAGGTCTTACAGCAAAGGCCTCGCAGTCATAAACCGGCTGGGAGAAATAGAGAGGCGCGGCAGGTACCAGATAAGGACGCTGGCATGACTACGTTCCAACTTCCCACTCGTTCATGTACTTCTTCTGCACTTCAGTTATCCTGTCTATCTCAATGCCCATTGAACTGAGCTTCTGCTTCGCGACCCTCTCGTCAAGCTCAGGGAATACGTCATAGACCTTCGGGCCGAGCTTCTTGTAGTTCTCCGCGATATAGACTGCGGCGAGCGCCTGGTTGCAGAAGCTAAGGTCCATCACCTCGCTCGGGTGTCCTTCCGCAGCGCCGAGATTCACAAGCCTGCCCTCCGCAAGCAGGTATAGGCATCTTCCGTTATCCAGCCTGTATTCCACGGTGTTCTTCCTTATCTCCCTCTTCCCCTTCGCCATCTTCTCCAGACCATCAACATCTATCTCTACGTCGAAGTGGCCCGAGTTGCAGAGAATGGCGCCGTTCCTCATCCTCTTCATGTGAGCCGTTGTTATGGTCCACTTGTTGCCTGTCGCTGTCACGAATATCTCCCCGACAGGAGCGGCCTTATCGATTGTCATCACCTCAAAACCGTCCATAGTCGCCTCCAGGGCCCTGAGCGGATCGACCTCTGTAACTATGACCCTCGCCCCGAAGCCGTGCAGTCTCATCGCGATGCCCCTTCCCACCCATCCGTAGCCCACTACCACCGCGCACTTCCCCGCTATGAGTATGTTGGTGGCGCGGAGTATCCCGTCTACGGTGCTCTGCCCGGTACCGTACCGGTTGTCGAAAAGGTATTTTGTCTTCGCGTTGTTGACCGCTATCACGGGATATCTCAGCTTCCCGTTCTTCTCCAGGACCCTGAGCCTGTTGACTCCTGTGGTCGTCTCCTCTGTGCCGCCCATGACCTTGAGGCCCTTGTGCTTCCCGTGCGCTGCGGCATTCAGGTCCGCGCCGTCGTCCATGAGGATGTCGGGCTTTATGCTGAGTATGCTCTCCAGGTTCCTGTAGTAATCGTCGTTGCTCTGCCCCCTCCATGCAAAGACAGAGATGCCCTCCTTGACAAGCGCAGCGGCTATGTCGTCCTGTGTGGAAAGCGGGTTCGAACCCGCCAGGTATACTGCGGCCCCTGCCTCCTTCAGGGTCCTTGCAAGGACGCCAGTCTCCTTTGTAACGTGCAGCACCGCCGCAACCTTGAGCCCCCTGAGCGGCTTCTTCCTGCCAAGCTCCTTCCTGATCTCGATCAGCGCAGGCATGTGGAGCTCCGCCCAGTCAAGCTGCCGGCCGCCCTGCTCGGCAAGACCCATATCCTTGACCTTGTAGTCCATAAAAATCCTCAAAAGAAGCAGTCAGAGGTCTCCCACTCTTCTCTTCTGCGCCCTCTTCACCCTCTTCCTCCTCTTCTTGACCCACTTCCATCTCATCCTTCCCTTCTTCTTCCATTTCCTAGGTATGCTTCCCAAAGTGAACACCAAACAATTATCAGTATCTGATGTAATTAGGCACATATAGGTTTATATTCTATTAGCCCAACTATACTATACGAACTTGTCGGAGTGCCTCCATGAACAAAAAGACCATAGCAGCTTTCGTAATAATCCTTGTACTCCTCTTGGTTTTTGCCTACTACGTGATACTGCACACGGCCAAAAAGACACCGCCTCCGATAATAGTGAAGAACAACCCGAATACCACGGCCAACACAACTACAAACACGATTACAAATACGACCATCACAAACTCATCAACCACAAACTCCACCACAAACTCCACCCGTCTGGACTGCATCTCCTCAGCGCAGACAGTAGCGATAGACAATGGCAACTTTGCCACGGGCACCTATGCGGGATGGAACCTCACCGGGCTAGGCTTCCTCAACGCCTCGCTGGCCGCCCTGCCGACCAACATAATCTACGCAAACGCAAACCTCCAGTATTACGGAAGCCCATGGGCTAACTACGACGGCGAGTACTTCGCGACAACTTACCATGGAGGCATCAACCTCTCCCCCGGGAACCTGACCTCCGATGCATTCGAGGTCGAGGAACCATACCTCAACTTCAGGATCTCGTCCCCCGCAAGCTCATTGCTCTACGTCGAGCTCCTCCAGAACGGAAAGCCCGTGCGCATAAACTACTACAACACGCTCAATGCCAACGGCGGCAACAACCCCCAGAGCACTTTTGTCAATGGAACCATGCCGCTGCTCAACTACGTCTGCCAGAACGTCAGCGTCAGGGTCGTCGCAGGGGTGGTCGGCGCGTCCCACGACTTCATAGCAGTGGGCGACTTCGTCCAGAGCAAGTCCAACATACAGACCCCGGGAACGCTGATAAACAGCACCAATCTTGGTAGCACCTCCTAAGAAGTGTCTGCATGCCTTCCAGGTTGTCCCTTTACAATTCCCTCTCTAGGTCCAAGGAGGAATTCAAGCCCATCTCAGAAGGCATGGTTGGGATATACAGCTGCGGCCCCACGGTATACAATTTCGCGCACATAGGCAACATGAGGCACTACATAGTTGCGGACCTCCTGAAAAGGCTGCTCCTGCACGAGGGATACAAGGTGCGCCACGTGATGAACATCACTGACGTGGGGCACCTGGTGGGAGACGCGAACCTCGGGGAGGACAAGATAAGGCTTACTGCGGAGCACGAGCACCGGAGCGCGCACGAAGTCGCGAGGTTCTACACCGGGGAGTTCCTCAAGGACGCGAAGAGGCTGGGCCTGCTTGCCCCCGAGGTTATGCCCAAGGCGACCGATCACATCCGGGAGATGCTTTCCCTGATAGCGAAACTGGACGCAAAGGGATACCTGTACAAGATCAAGACCGGCATCTATTTCGAGACGCGCAAGTTCAGGGACTACGGCCAGCTCATGGGGATGGACTTCGAGGGGCTCAACGAATACCTGATATCGGGCGCAAGGGTCAAGAGGGCCGCTGGGATAAAGAGCACGACGGATTTTGCCGTATGGCGCTTTTCGAAGCCGGAGGAGACCGAGATGGTCTGGGAGAGCGAGTACGGGAAGGGCTTCCCGGGATGGCACATAGAGTGCAGCGCCATGAGCATGAAGTATCTGGGAGAGCATTTCGACATCCACACAGGGGGCATAGACCACCTGCCGATACACCACACGAACGAGATAGCCCAGTCGGAGGCCTCCACGGGAAAGAAATTCGTGAATTTCTGGTTCCACGTCGAGTTCCTGCAGGTCGACGGGAAGAAGATGTCGAAGTCGCTGGGCAACGTCTTCAGGCTGCAGGACCTCCTTGACAGGGGCTACAGCATAAACGCCTACAAGTACCTCATAATGTCCGCCTACTACAGGAGCCAGCTCAACTTCACCTTCGAGGCGCTTGACAACGCGCAAAGCACGCTGAACGGCATATACTTATTCATAAAGAAGCTCTCCTCCGCAAAACACGCAGGCGGCAGGAAAGAGGACAAGGAATTCGTGCAGCGGGTGGCCCGAATAAGCGAGGAGTTCTTCGAGAGCCTAAGGAATGACCTGAACACGCCGATCGCGCTCTCAAAACTGCACCTGCTGATAAGCGAGGCGAACAAGGCAAGCGAAAGGGGAATGTCAAAGTCAGAGGCCAAGGCTGTAATTGACGCCTTGCTTGAGTTCGACGGAGTGCTGGGGCTGAACCTCTCCGAGCATTCCGTGAAGGGAGAGCTGCCGGAAGGGGCGGAGGAGCTCCTGAGGGAGAGGCAAAGGGCAAGGAAAGACCTGGACTTCAAGAGTGCCGACAGGCTAAGGCAGGAGCTGAAGGAAAAATACGGGATAGTGGTGGAGGACAAGGGAACAGGAACAGAGTGGCACTTCGCGCCCTGACATCTTGCCAAGGCACAATATCCCAAATGCCTCCCGACCAACAAAAAGCCATTCAGAAGCGCTTCAGGTTGTCTGCTAGAATCCCTATAACCTCAGGACCAAACAACTCATTTACCCTGGCATTCACGAACCTGCCTTTTTTGGTGTCAAAAGGAGGCGCATCGAAGTATACCTTGAATCCCTTCGCCCAGTCATCCTGCGGCATGACGCCGGGATTTGAAATTCCATAATGGCTATGCAAGTACCTGCTTTCTTCATCGGCAACTGTCTTGGCCCCATTGTTGTAGGCCATCTCCACTGAAATGCCAATAAGAAGATCCCCTTTTCTGGAAAGTGCCCCAGACATACTTAAGGACTTCACGCCGCCAGCTATTTCCAGACTTTCTACCTTTTTCATGTCCGCCTTCTCCAAACCGGCCTTTATGTCAGCAAAGATGGGCGCAGCCCTTATCATACCGCGTCCTATCTGGTCTATTGACGCTCCAAGGTCTTTATTGCTCTCCTGCGACCTGGCCTCCCTTGCCCCAAGCGTTGTCCCAACAAGCGCTGCCGCCGCAGAAGCGCCGACCATCCCGATAAAGCGCCTCCTGCTGACCTTACGAGGCTCGTTATCACGGGCCTTTTCCTTGACCACCATGAGATTCCCAGTACCAATACAAATTTATAGATATAAATTACCTACCCCTAAAGGGGGGATTGGGACATAAGTCGTAATCAGTCCTTTACGATTACAATGTAGGCCCTTTTGCCTATATACTCTTTTACACAGTCGACTTTTGCGCCATTCCCATAGGGAGTGACCCTTTTTTCCATCACAACAATCACATCTT
>DATJMH010000024.1:0-7702 GCA_035508815.1 Saccharimonadales bacterium (SeqCode) | reverse complement strand
TGTAGTCAAAATAGAAGCGTCCGCTCGGCCCGTCAAAAGCCAGGCCGCCCTCGACGCTCTCTCCTTTGTCCGTGAGGCCCCTCAGCATGGTAGCTGACCTTAGCGTTGACTTCGCTGCAGTTGCGGCCTGCATCGTGTATTCCAGCTTATGCATCTTATGGTCGCCAGTGTATCTCTGGGACAATTGCACCTCGAAAGCTTTTCCTGAGTCCTCGGTGTAGTGCAGCGGGTTCAGTGCGTGGGCCTCCTGTGGAGCAAACGAAGAAGCAACAACTAGCGAAGTGACTGCGAGCGCAGACCCCCGTAGGTATTTCCCAATCTTCTCAGGATATTTACCTGCGCCAGCTCCTTCGCCTTGTCTTTGTCTTTCTTTTAAGCTCATACAAACCCCAATAGTATTTTCCTGCTCTTGATATATAAATCTACCTCAGGCTCCTCCTGTTAGATGATATTGGTATACATCTTGTCGTTGAACTCGTAGGCGCTGAGCTCCGGGTTTATGCCTATCTTGAGCCTGCTCAGGAGGTCGTCCCTGTTGTGCGCGGTAGTTATGCCCCTCTCCAGGTCTATGACTATGAGCTCGTCCCTGTATTCAGTGTAGACAAGGAAGTCCCTGCTCCCGTCGCTTATCGTTATTATTATCTTCGATGAGGCACCGCCCAGTGCTATGAGAATGCTGCAGAGCAGCACAGCTTTGTCGAAGGGGTCGCCAGCCGCGTTTGATATCGTCTCGCTCGGCTTCTGCCAGAACTGGAGGGGCAGGCTCAGCGTGGTTATCCTCTCCTTTATGTAGAGGTGCGCCAGCCTCGCGGCCTCGAGGAAGTCGCGGTCGTAGAGATACGAGGGGAAGTTGTTGGTTATCCCGCTTGCGACGGATAGCACTGAGCTGTCCGCTGGTGTGACGAGCTTGGGCAGCTCCGCCACGTAGAGCCCCTCGTGCTCCTCTATGTAGTCCTTGTACCGCATTATTATCGACAGGTAGAGGCTGTTGTATTTTTTCATTGTTTCTAGGTCTTCCTCCATTCGATCACCCAAGCACTATCATGGTGTTTGTCTTGACTATGCCCTCCTTCGAGTCTATGTAGTCCAGCAGTATGTCCTTGAGATGCGCGGTGTCCCTGGCTATTATCTTTACGAAGATGTCGGCCTCGCCGGTGGTTATGTAGCCCTCCCGGACGTACATTATCTCGAGGAGCTCCTTGAGTATCATCTCCTGGGTCTTCTTCGCCACTTTTAGGGCTGTCTTGTCCATGCCTATGAGGACGAACGCCGTTATCGCGAACCCGGCCGTCTTCCAGTCGACCTCGCCCTTGTAGTACCTTATGACCTTCTCGCGCTCCAGCCTCTTCATCCTGAAGTGTATTGTGGAAAGCGGCGTGTTGGTCTTCTTTGCCAGGGCCGTGTACTTTATGGTGCCTGAGTCTACGTTCGAGATCAGCTCCTCGTCAAGGTCATCCATGATGCTATTCCACCGGCAAAATATAAAAATCTTGTCATAAACAGGCGATTTTATTGGATAATATACAAGATTGTATAAGAATGTATGCTAAAATCATCATAATTTATATGGATTTTTGATAACAAAATATATATACTACCAGAGCGATAGTAGTATCAAGAGGAGTGGGGTTAAAGGGTGGGGGATCTGGGAGGGCTCTAGAGGGCCCTCTTGGATTTCAATAAGATCCCATTCACTTGGATAGGTTGGATAGGATAGCGGAGACCCTAACGGCCACGTCCTTCGGACGGAGGTTGTTCTTCTGCGAGATCTGGTTTATTATAAGGTTGGCAGTCTTGCTGTTCCTCCTGTATTCCTCCACGATCCCCGGGTTCTGCGCCAGGAAGTCCGTTATTATCTTGTCGAGCTGAGGCTCGCTAAGCATTGAGTATTCGACCTTGACCTCCTTCCCCGCGACTACGTCGAGCACCATCTCCTTGGTCACCTCAGCGCCTCCCTCTACAAGTTTTATTATCTTCTCGATGGTGGGATCAGGAGCCCATCCTCCTTCCCCTCCGTACTTCTGGAAGCGCTGTATGCCGTGTATGACGCTGCGCAGCTTGTATCTCCCCTTGAACTTCCTTATCAGCTCTAGGGCGTGGCTGTCGAGCATTGTTATCTCCCTTATCGTCTTCGGATTGACGTCAGTGTCCTTGGCGAGCTCCTTGGAGAGCTGGCTTACGTAGACGGCTTCGTTGCTACCCATGCCCTTTATGTCGAAGTTTGTCAGGTCGGGCTCGTATATGTATCCGTATTCCTCGTCGGTCTCCTTTTCCCTGAGAGACTCGGTGAGCTTGTTCTTCTCGTTGTAGCCTCTGGTCTCCCTTGCTATGGGCTCGTTGTTCCTTATCGCCTCGGTCTGCCTCTCTATCTCGAACCTGGTCGCCTCTATGAGGCTCTTTATGCCGGTCACGTTCTTGACCTCCACCCTTATGTCAGCAAGCGAGATGTTGAGGTCTGCCTTTATCTCCTTGTTTATGTCCACCCCAAGATAGTAGAGTATGCTCCTGAGGTTGGCTATGAACGATCGCAGCTCCTCCTCCGTTGTTATGTCAGGCTCCGTCACTATCTCGACGAGCGGCGTTCCGGATCTGTTGAAGTCCAGCAGCGTAAGTGCGCCCTCCCTGATTATCTGCGCGGGATCCTCCTCTATCTGGACCCTCCTTATCCTGACCTTCTTCTCATCAAGCTCGAGATAGCCCTCGCTGCCTATCGAGCCGTCCATCTGCGTTATCTGGTAGCATTTCGGGAGGTCCGGATAGAAGTAGACCTTCCTCACGAATGAGATGCTTGGATTTACCTTGCAGTGGAGCGCCTTTGCTATGCCAAGCGCGGAGCTGACCGCGGTCTCGTTCAGCATGGGCTTTGATCCTGGGAATCCCAGGCAGATCGGGCAGATCTGCGAGTTCGGCTCCTCGGTCTCGGCCATGCTGCAGGAGCAGAATAGCTTTGACTTGGTTGGCAAAGCGACGTGTACCTCAAGTCCTATCTTCATAAGCTCCCCAGGTTGTGCCTGTATTTGTAATCGAATCCCTTCTCCCATCCGGCCACGAAGTCAAGTATTGCGTAGTCGTTGGCCTGCTCGGTGACAAGCTGCGCGCCGAGGGGCATTCCGTTCAGGTATTCGTACGGGAAGGTGATGTGCGGGAAGCCCCCTATGTTTGGTGGTATCGTGAAGATGTCCATCGCATAGTTCTGCGTTGGCGTGAGGGCCTGTGCATCGGAGAGCTTTGGTGTGGGGATTGGAAGCGTAGGGGAGATGATGAAGCCGTCCTTGAGTATCCTGCTCATCTCGTTCATTATCATGCGTCTGACCATAAGCGCCTTCGTGTAGTATTTGTCCTTGACGCTCTCGCTCCTTATGAAGGTGCCGAGCATTATCCTCCTCTTGGCCTCTGTCCCGAAGTTGGCGCGCGCCTCGGTGAAGAACTCGTTGTAGCGCCTGTTCAGCTCCCCGTACTGCAGGCCGTACTTGTATCCGTTGTACTTCGCGAGGTTGGTCGATGCCTCTGCCATGGCGATTATGTAGTAGGTTGGTATCGCCTTGCCCAGTATCTCTATGCTTATCTCCTTGACCTCGAAGTACTTGCCGCACTTGTCCAGGAGGCGCTCGAACGCCGACTTTATTGCGGGGTCTGTCTTCTCCATCAGCTCCCTGACCACGTACAGCTTGCCCTTCCTCTCGTTGCCTATCTTCTCTACGGCGCAGGTGGTGTCGTAATCGTCACGGCCGCGTATCGTGTCGAAGGTCGTCCTGGCGTCCTCGGCGCTCCTTGCCATTATCCCTATCTTGTCTAGCGAGTTGGCGTAGTCTATCAGGCCGTACCTTGAGACGGCGCCGTAAGTGGGCGTGAATCCCACAACGCCGTTGAGCGCCGCCGGCGTAGCTATGGATCCCCCGGTCGATTCCGCTATGGCGACGTGGTACTTGAGCATGGCGGTTGCGACCGCGGCGCCGCTGCTCGACCCCCCTGCGGCGTATTCCTTGTCGAAGGCGTTCCGCGCCGGAACCTCGGTGTTTATCCCGAACGTGCCGAAGCCGAACTCGTCCATGTTGGTCTCGCCAAGGAAGGAGAAGCCTCCGTGCTTGAGCAGTTTCCCCACAACAGTGGCGTCGAATGGGGCGACGTAGCCCTTGAGCATCTTAGATCCCGCAGTGGTCTCGAATCCCTTGACGCAGATGTTCGCCTTTGTGCTGAAGGGCAGCCGGCCGCCTCCGCCGGCCTTCCCGTTTATTACATTGAATGCGTGGTACTCCCCGTTTATCTTCTCCAGTTCCGAGACCAACTTGGAGTAGTAGTCGGCAGGCTTCTCCCTTTCCATGAATTCTTTTATATGGCTTGGCATGGTCTCTCCGTCTCGGCAGGTCGGCCGCTAAAGTTTCGGCCCCAGTATGTAACCGTTGTGCAGTCTTGAGGGCTTTTTCAGCTCCTCCACATCAGGAAACGGCAGGGCCTCGTCCTTTCTGAGCCTGGTCGGCACGTCTATCGGGTGGTAGGCAGGCTTCTCGCTTGTCTTGATGCCGTCTATGCTGTCGAAGTAGCCTATGACCTCCTCCACGTCCCTCTTTATCCTCTCTTTCTCGCTGTCTGTGATCTTCAGCCGGGTGATCTTGAGCAAACGGTCGAATTCTTTGTCCTCCATGTCTTACTATTTAGAGGACACATTTATAAAACTTGTTTGGTATAGATAAGGCGAGAGGGCTAGTGATATCGATGCTGAGAGTGGACTACATCAGGGACGCCCCAAAGACCCCTGGAAGCAGGGTCAAGATAGGAGGAAGGGTAGTGCGCGTCACGGACCTGAAGAGCGCGAGGTTCTTCTGGATACGGGACGTCACCGGCGCGATACAGGTAACGGTGCTTAAGAAGAAGACCGAGCCGGAGCTGATGAAGCTTGTGGAGGAGCTGATGCCGAACGACTTCCTTGTGATAGAAGGCAGCGTGCCGGAGGAGATAAAGGCGGCCTCCGGGGCCGAGATAGTTCCCTCGAAGATAACAGTGGTGAGCAAGTCGCAGGCGCCATCGCCGATAGACATCGAGGGATTCAACGAGAGCAGCATAGACAAGAGGCTTGACTGGAGGGCGCTGGACCTCAGGAACCCGAGGCAGACCGCCATATTCGTGATACAGTCGAAGCTCATGGAGGGCATGCAGAAGTACTTCTATTCGCACAGGTTCATGCAGACCTTCACCCCCAGCTTGATGGGGACCTCCTCCGAGGGAGGGTCGGAGGTCTTCGGCCTGAAGCACTTCGGCAAGAACGCCTTCCTGAGGCAGGACCCGCAGCTCCACAGGGAGCTGCTCATGCTCGCGGGCTTCGAGAAGATATACGAGATCGGCCCGAGCTGGAGGGCGGAGCTGAGCAACACGCCGCAGCACCTGACCGAGCACAGGACCTGCGCCTCCGAGATCTCATTCATAGAGGACGAGAGGGACGTCATGAAGGTGGAGGAGAACGTGATAATGCATGCGGTCAAGGCCGTGGTGGATGACTGCCAGGAGGAGCTCAAGCTCTTCGACACGAAGCTCGAGGTGCCAAAGCTTCCGCTCCCGGTCCTGGAGTTCCCAGGGGTCTATGACATACTGGAGGAGCTCGGCTTCAAGTCAAACAGGGGCAAGGAGGACTACAGCAAGCAGGGGGAGATGGCCCTGGGCAGGTACGTCAAGGAGAAATACGGGGCGGACTTCTTCTTCATCAACAGGTTCCCCTACGCGATAAAGCCCTTCTACGTGATGAGGGTTGATGATGAGCCGGAATGGGCGAGGAGCACCGACCTCATATACAGGGGCGTGGAGATGAGCAGCGGAGGCCAGAGGGAGCACAGGTACGAGAAGATAATAGAGCAGGCGAAGGGCAAGGGGCTCGACGTCGATAATCTTAAGTGGTTCACCGAGTTCTTCAGGTACGGCGCGCCGCCCCACGGAGGCTTCAGCATAGGCATGGAGAGGCTGACCATGCAGATACTCGGCCTCTCAAATGTGAGGGAGGCTGCGCTCTTCCCGAGGGCTCCGGAAAGACTGATACCTTGAAGCCCTTTTATGTCCCCATCCCTAAACAATTAGAAAGATTTATATAGGACATTGGACACTAGGATAATTATCAGATAGACACTCTGCACCACCTGCGTGGTCATATGCACGGTTCATCCAAGTTTTTGAGAAGGGTGAATCTGGATGCTCGGCTTTTTCTTTCTGAATTTCTTCATATAACAAAAAGATTATCTTATACCTCTTAGTGATAACAAATGGATACAATAGTTCTAACATGCATGGATCCTAGACTCAACGAATATCTGGATAAAAAATACCTAAGCGAAGACGGCAAAAAAACGTACGGAAAGGTTGAGATTTGGAGGAACGCATCAGGCAGGCTGCCACCAATAGAAGAGATAACCAACAGCGGAGCGCGGGAGATAATATTGGCGCCGCATACCGATTGTGCAGCAAAGAGGCACATGTATGAAATGCTGAAGCAGGACGTTGCGAGGGACGAAGAGGACAAGATAGTTGAACAGGTTGAAGGACTTATAGAAGGGCAGAGCTTCGCAACAAGGGAAGAATTCGATGCCCTGGTAAACAAGGAAGAAGAGACCTTCCTCAAGGAGAAACTCTCAAAGACAGCGATCAAAGTGAAGATGGACGTTGTAGATCTTTCAAAACTTAAACTGCATCAGCACACCCAGGAAAAGATGCTTGTGATATCGAATGAGACCGACACAATGTCCGAGAAGATAGCAATACAAGCCGGGATTGAGATGGCATCATGCTACATCATACAGGGCCCATATCTCAAAGATATGAACCCAGACATAAACCTCGCACTGAGTCTGGGGATAAAACGAGTGAACATATTGACTGAAGACGGCACGACTTTCAAGTAAACATACGATAGGCGACTAATGAAGACAACATATTCAAGGTGAATTTATGGCAAAAAAGATGAGCTGTTCTTGCGTAGACCCCAGACTACCCGAGTTACTAAGTGCTAGACATGAAGGCGAGGCAGAAGATATAAGCTATCTCAGGCTTGTTGCAGCGGTAGTGCCTCCCATACGTGAAGTTGTAGGTTTCATGGACAAGATGGGAATAAAGGAGTTCATATGGGAACCTCATGAGGATTGTGCAGGGCTAAAACTTGTATATAACGATATAATGGCCACTTCAGATACAGACCATGCCTACATCAGCAAAATGAGAAGAAATAGGATAACCGAAAATATAGCAAGTATAGCTGTTCTTCCGAACGGTGATAGATTCAGGAGTGTTGAACGATTTGAGGCATATGTCCGTGAGAGTTTCACTGATTATTCGAAATTTGAGACTTTTATAATCAATGTTTACGGTAGGGGCCTTGCCGAGGAGATTAAACGGTTCGGATACAGTGTAAAGATCAATCCAATATTAAAATCCGAATTACCACAAAAGGCAAAAGGAGACAGCGTGCTTGTTCTCTGTAACGAAATAGGGATAGACCCAAAGGAATTAAAAGCAATAGTAAGGATGCAAGCCGGCAGTAAATATACGGATCCGGCATTTTATACTGTTCAGGCTCCGACCAAATGGTCAACCCCTGTTATCCCATTAGCAAGAGACCAATTAGGCATACGTAATGGCGAAGCAGTCCTGAGGGCAGATATACCTAAACTCAGACAAGAACTAAGGGAAGAATCTGCTGGCAAAAGAAAAGTGACTAGTTAAATTG
>DATJMH010000023.1:0-11849 GCA_035508815.1 Saccharimonadales bacterium (SeqCode) | reverse complement strand
AGATGACTGGCTTAAGAAAAATGCAGTCAGAATCCTGGGGGATTATAAGTATAGGATAGAGGCCTCAGAATCTGTCTTTGTTGAATTGATGCTTGTCGCAAAAAGGTACAACCTAGATCCGATGCAACTCACTTCCGATGTTATGAAAATATGCCAAATCGAAGACACTACTTACCTAAAAGCAGCATATTTTATCAAAAAAGGAGCGGGTGTCCTAGATGCCTTTCATGCTTCCCATGTAACTGACCAGATCATAAGTTCAGATTCAATTTATGACAGATTAGAGATAAAACGGATAAAGCTAGAATCAGCTGATTAATACCGTAAAGTCAGGTCTTTGCTACTTAATCTAACCTGCTTCCGCTAACCCTTCCTAGAAAGAAAAAGGAAAGGACGTAGTCTTGAGTTTAGTGTGAGGCGCGCAACAAATTTAACGCACAACTTGATTTTGTTTTTGAGGTGATCTATCCGCAGGTTCCCCTACGGATACCTTGTTATGCCTTAGCCCCCCTCACGAAATCTTAGTTCGACAGCGTCTTATAAGGACACTGCGTCACTAAGACCTCACTTGGATGACTTGGCAGGCGGTGTGTGCAAGGAGCGGGGACACATTCACCGCTCGATGGTGACAAGCGATTACTAGGGATTCCAGCTTCATGAGGGCGAGTTGCAGCCCTCAATCCGAACTGAGGCTGGTTTTAGGGGATTAGCGTCCCATCTCTGGGTAGCAACCCATTGTACCAACCTTTGTATGCCGCGTGTAGCCCTGGAGATTTGGGCTATACTGACGTACCGTGGCCCCCTCCTTCCTCCTGCTTAAACGCAGGCGGTCTGGACAGAGTGCTCCGAGTATCTCTACTCGGGTGGCAACTGTCCACAGGGATCTCGTTCGTTACCGGACTTAACCGGATAGTTCACACCACGAACTGACGATCGCCATGCAACACCTCTCGGCTCGTTAGGTAAGGTCTTTAGCCTGACCTTCACTCTGCCGTCGCTCCAGGTAATGTTCCCGACGTTGAATTCAATTAGACCGTAGCATCCACCCCTTGTGTGCTCCCCCGCCAATTGCTTTAAGTTTCAACCTTGCGGCCGTACTCCCCAGGCGGCAGACTTAACAGTTTTCCTACGGTACTGCCTTTACTCGTGGTAAAAGCAACACCAGTGTCTGCATAATTTACTGCTAGGGCTACTCGGGTATCTAATCCGATTCGTTCTCCTAGCCTTCGTCACTCACTGTCGGATGCGTTCTGGTTAGGCGCCTTCGCCACCGGTAGTCCTTATAGGATTATAGGATTTTACCCCTACCCCATAAGTACTCCTAACCTCTCCCGCTCCCTAGCCCAAAGGTATCTTATGCCAGCGCATGCGTTGAGCGCATGCATTTCACATAAGACGGTTTGGGCCAGCTACGGACGCTTTAAGCCCAATAGTCGTTGACACCACTTGTGCCGCCGGTATTACCGTGGCGGCTGCCACCGGCCTTACCCAGCACTTATTCGCCAAGCTAGCTAAACTTGGCAAAAGGAGGGGGTGAACCCCCCACTCAGACTCCCCTCATCACGCTTTCGCGCATTGTGAAGTTTTCGCGCCTGCTGCATGCCGTAGCACTAGGGCCCTTGTCTCAGTGCCCTTCTCGGGGCTCCTACTCTCATAGCCCCTACGGGTCAAAGGTTTGGTGGGCCGTTACCCCGCCAACAGCCTGATCCGACGCAGTCTCATCGCAGAGCGGAAACGCTCCAATTCACGTCCCGTTTAGGGTAGGAAGCCTTCCAGCGATCTTACCCTATGTGGTATTATCCTCAGTTTCCCAAGGTTATCCCCCTCTCTGCGGTAGATTGACCACGCGTTACTGAGCCGTACGCCACATATGCAGTGCATATGTAGACTTGCATGGCTGTCGAAATCTGATAGCAGTGTCATCTAGCAGCATCGACTAGAGTCGATTTTGTTCAACTATTTTTATTTGCAATTGCGTTGCGAGCCTCTTTCACTCTCAAGACTACATCCAATTCCAAATAGGAATTTTCATTACCGCGGCGCAAAATGGCGAGAAACACCATCAGGCTCCACGATACGCGCGTCATCCTCGGATAAATCCGCAGAAAACGGCTTATATACATGGCCAAGAAGGTTTAAATACCTTGTCAAAATCTTCCGATATAAGCTTATATATCAGGAAATATGGATTAACAACATGCAATTCGGCACATTGCAGCCTAAAGCTGCAGAACAAAAGGCAATCGATCTGAATGTATGGAGCGAAACAGGCAGGCTGAGGTCTGCCATAGTCCATGGCGCTGGCAACCTGGTCGGCTATCATGATGCAGGCAGAATAATCAAGGCGCTCCCGGACGATGCTTGGGACAAGTTCCTGAAGGAGGAGAAGCACCATCATGAAGGCGGAGAGTGGAAGGCGCCGCAGGCAAAGGCACAGGTCAGGGCCTTTCATGCGCTGCTTAGGGAAAGCGGAGTGGAACTCATCTTCCCTGAAGATGTCAAAGGCCAATTCGTCCAATTCTTTACAAGGGACATGGGCTTCGTGATTGGCGACACGTTCTACATATCCAACAGGACTGATGAATACAGGAAAAGGGAGATAGACGGGATCTCCGAACAACTAAGACAAATCAAGAATGTAGTGCACCTAACTGAAGGAAGGATTGAGGGAGGAGACGTGATGGTAGACGGCACCACCGTTTATGTGGGGACAAGCGCCAAAACCAACCCTGACGGATACCATTCTTTGAAAGAAAAAACCGAAGCCCGGGGGTTCGAGGCGGTCCAGTTGCAATTAAAACGGCAGGTCCTGCACTTGGACTGCAGGTTCAACATAATAGGGGATAGGCTTGCTATAGTAATGCAAGACGATTTCAGCGAGGAAGCGCTCCAAACAATCAAGTCAAGATTTGAGATTATCGAAGTATCAAAGAAACAACAGAAGGCAATTCCCACAAACGTCTTTCTCATAGCTCCAAAGAAAATTGCGAGCGACCTCAGGAACGCAGAGCTCAATCGGGCACTGAGAGGCAGGGGCTTCGAGGTCCATGAATTTCCATTCGACGAGGTTACCAAACTCTGGGGTTCCTTCAGGTGCTGCGTCCTTCCGCTGTTTAGGGATTGATTGTAATGACTAGAATAGAAAGCATACTGGCCCGTTATCCGGACCTCAAGTTGCTGTCCAGGGATCCTGGCAGAAAGTACACTCTGTCTGACTTAAGGGCGAGTTTCCAGGTTGCACGTTCCGTGGAGAAAGGGCTGATAATGCCTGACGAACACCTCCTGCCTACAACTGCACGCGAAATCTTCAGGGACCTGGTGACAGGCAATGCACTGATAGTCTACGGGGACGATTCCAAAGCAGTTGGATATACTGCATACACGCACCGGCTGACCCGCGAATTCAAGATAAGCCACGGGATGCAGGAGAAGACGTACGGGATGTGCGAACTGTACTGCATAGTAATAGGCGAGGAGTACCGCAATGGCAGAATGGGAACCACACTTGCGTATGAGCTTGCTGCACAGGCCCTGAAAAAGGGCAAAAACGACACCATGTCCTTCATAACCTTCCAGGTGCCAGTGGTAAAACTAGCGCGAGGCGCCTTGGGGCTGCTAAAGCAGGACGGGATCGAGGTGGAAATCAAGGCATTCAGCTGCGAACAGCTGCCCTTCCTGTCCCTCTTCCTGACATTTGCAAACCCGAACAAATATACGCCTGAAGATCTGCAAAGAATAGAGGAGACCAACCCTAGATGGAAGGCCGACAGCGAGGTCCTGGCCGGAGTCAACGACTACCTGTCCAACAGGGGAAACCCGAGCTTCAGCCTTGACGGCAATATGATATACATCTCAAGTCCCGAGGAGGCAGAGAAGACCGACGCCGCACTGAAGAAGACCTTCGGAAACCGCGACTCGCTGAAAGAAGCCCTGGTTGAGATAGACTATTCCATATAACGACTCCAAACCCTCCAACCGTTCAAGGCAAGCCTTTTAAATGAGAAAAGGCTTAAAATATCTGGTAAAAATGTCAGTTCTGACGAAGGACAACCCAGTTTCTAACGGCGCCGTACCTGTGGCGGCGAAATCAAGGGCAGGCGAGATCCTAGGCAACATTTCAAGCCTAATCTCAGAAAGAAGGGTGGAGGATGCGGTAAGCTACTGGAAGAAATGCTGCTACGGCATAGGCATGGGCAGGCAGGATGTCAAGAAGGTGGTATATAAAGCTGTAATGGATCTGCTGCAGCACACGCCCCAGAACCCAGAAACACCTGAAAACAACGAGCTCAGGCTCTCAAAGCTGCAATGTGCGATCAAGGCATGGAAAGGCTTCTTCATAAACACATACGAGTTTGACTCCAAGGAGATAGAGGAACTCCATATTAGGGCTGCGGACGCCATGGCGTACGCGTACCAGAAGCACCACGACCCGGTGGCATATTCCGCACAGGCAACTTTCCACGTTCCAAAGGAGGTGTTCCTCAGGCCAATGCTCCGGGCCGCAGAAGAAAAACTGAAGAAGGGCCGTTCTGTCAGATTAGAGGAACTAAGGACCTATCTGGGCATACAAAGGTCAGAAGTACTCCAACTCGTCCTGCGCTACATAGAAATGTATCGCACCCAGGCGGAACAGTACAACGCCGGAGGCGAGACAGAAAAAGGAAGCAGAGCACTGGAAACTGCAAGGTTCCTATATGCCCAGGCAGGAATTACAGGAAAGGAATGGAAGAAAAGGGCCGCGCAGCGGGAATTGCAAGTCTAGCCACGCAACATATTTATAATGGTTATTCAACTTATAACTACCAAACGTGCGGACGTAGTCTAGCCTGGTTAGGACTCTGGCCTTCCAATGTAAACTTTTGAAAAAGGTTATCAAGAGGCAAGTCAAAAACCCGGGTTCAAATCCCGGCGTCCGCATCTACGGGTTATACGATGAAAAAAGAGGAGATAATTTTCCTTAACTCTGTGTTCTTCGTCATAGGATTCACTCTGGTCTTCTCCGCTCTTGGCATACTCCTCCAGACCATACTCTTACATGTCTCGTACTCTGCAATGGAAGCCATCCGCCTGATAGGCGGCACCATAATAATAATATTCGGAATCCTGATGGTCGCGTCCTCGAAGTACATAATACCGTTCTTCTCGATGGAGCACAAGATAAAGGTCAAGAGGTTCAGCAACAGCTACCTGACTTCACTGCTCTTCGGCCTCGCTTTCGCGCTCGGCTGGACGCCTTGCGTGGGCGCAATACTGGGGTCCATATACGCATTGGCCGCCGCTTCTCCCGGGCTGAGCTTCCTGCTTCTACTGGCATATTCACTGGGCCTGGGAATACCCTTCCTGATCCTCGGAGCATTCATATCAAAGCTCTCTGCCTTCCTGCAGAGGATAAAGACATTCCTCAAGTACTTCAGCATAATAAGCGGCTCGTTCCTGGTAGCGCTCGGCCTACTCATTGTTACTGGATACATAGGCCTCATATCCGTATTCCTTGTGGGGCCCCAGGGACCCATGTCGCTGAGCGACCAGCTAAACTTCCTGTTGGCGCTGATTGCCGGTATACTCACCTTCCTGTCTCCATGCATACTCCCTTTATTGCCTGCCTACTTCTCATATATGGCGGGAACAGCGGCTGAGACGGTGAAGGCATGAAGATGAACGTGTATCTGATAGTGCTTGCGGTAATCGCAGTCATAATTGTAGCGGCGGCGCTCTCCTCGTTCGTATTCAACAAGAAGCTCTCAAGCCCAAACGTCTCGATCTCCAACCTTACAAACTACGGCCCGGCCCCGAACATACAGGGGATAGCGGCGTGGATAAACTCCCAGCCGCTCAACCTGACTCAGCTAAGGGGCAAGGTGGTCATAGTCGACTTCTGGACCTACTCGTGCATAAACTGCATAAGGTCGATACCGCACCTGAACGCCTGGTACAACGCATATGGGAACAACGGCCTTGTCATAATAGGCGTATCTACGCCCGAGTTCCAGTTCGAGCACAACTACAGCAACGTCTACGCGGCGGTGCAGAAGTTCGGGATAAAGTACCCGGTGGCGCTTGACAACAACTACTCCACCTGGGACGCGTACGGGAACGAGTACTGGCCCGCAGACTACATAATAGACAAGAACGGCGACGTAAGATACGTGGTGTTCGGGGAGGGGGACTACAACCAAACGGAAGAGGTCATAAGGTCCCTGCTCGAAAACGCGGGCTACACGATCCAGCCGAACCTCACCGACGTCCCGCTGGGAATCAACTTCTCCGGAATAGGCACTCCCGAGATATACCTTGGGTATGCGAAGGCCAGGGAGGCCATAGGCAACAGCCAGGGCTTCGTGCCGAACGAGACCGTTGATTATTCCAATCCTAACGTGACCGAAAACAACACCGTCTACTTCTCGGGCGAGTGGTACAATGCGCCGGACAGCATGATAGCCGTAAACAACTCCAAGCTCTTCCTGATCTACAAGGCCGACAAGGTCAACATAGTGGCAAGCGGCAACCAGAGCCGTATAACCGTGACCCTTGATGGGAAGAATCTCAACCAGTCAGAGCTGGGCAGCGATGCCTCGCTCACAGGAGGGATGGCAACAGCAACTGTCAATTCCTCGCGGCTCTACAACATAGTAGCAACACAGTCGTACGACTGGCACACCCTTGAGATAAACGCAAGCCCCGGCTTCAGGATCTACACTTTCACTTTCGGCTAGGGAAAAGCGCGAATGCGTTCGTCAGACGCTCACCTTCATCTGCTACTATCTTAAAGGTTTCCGGTTAATTGATAATGGAAATGCATGGAGTTCAGGGAATACATAGCGCTTCACAGGAGCAGGATCCACTCCAAGATCCTCGAATACCTCCCGCTGAAGGAGCCTCTTGAGTACTCGAGGATGATACGCGACTACCCGGACAGGCAGGGCAAGTACGTCAGGCCAGGCCTCCTGATGCTCTGCGGCGAGCTCTTCGGCGCCAAGCCAAAGGACCTCATACTCCCGGCGGCTGTCATGCAGCTCTCGGAAGACTGGATCCTGGTGCACGACGACGTCGAGGACGACTCGGACCTGAGGCGGGGCAAGCCCGCGATACAGAAGCTCTACGGCATGGAGCAGGCCATAAACGCCGGCGACGCGCTGCACATGAAGATGTGGACCATGCTCCGCGACTACATCGCGCAGGAGGGCGTCCAGAAGGGCATCAGGCTCTTCGACAAGTTCTACGAGATACTCGACCTGACTGTCGAGGGCCAGTACCTGGACCTAAGATTCACCAGGGAGACAAGGCAGGTAGGCAGCGCCACAGAGAAGACCTATTTCGACATAGTGGGCAGGAAGACCAGCTGCTACAGCGTTTACGGGCCGCTCCAGCTCGGGGCCACAGTCGCGGACCAGAAGGACAATGTCCTCAAGGCGCTCAAGGCGATAGGCAGCCCGGCAGGGACGGCCTTCCAGATAATGGACGACATCCTGGACGTCACGGCAAACGAGAAGGAGTTCGGCAAGCAGAGGTACGGCGATTTGTACGAGGGCAAGCTGACTCTTCTCATCCTCCACGCATACAACCATGCGACGCGAGCAGAGAGGCTCAAGGTGGACAGGATCTACAAGCAGGACAGGCGGCAGAAGAAGAAGGAGGAGATAGACTTCCTTGTATACATAATGGAGAAGTACGGTAGCGTGGATCACGCCTATGGAGTGGCCATGAAGTACGGAGAGGCCTCAAGAGCGGCGATAGACAAGCACATGGACCTGCTGCCTAACAACGACTACAGGGAGCTATTCATATCGGCGGTCAAGGCCCTCTTCGTGAGGAAAAAATAAGTGCCAAACAGCAACAAGCGTTCCCACCCATCGGGCAGTATTTCTTGTCGTGAACAGGCTTAGCTTCCGAGTTCGGAATGGGTTCGGGCGTTTCACTGTTCCTATGGCCGTTTGACACCATAATAATGCAGGAAAAAGTATATAAGGCTATTTCTTGAAGAAGCGGAGGTAGTAGAGTATGCTGAGAATGGTCTTCCCGTCCTCTATCCTGTTGCTTCTTATCATGCCCAGCGCCTTCCCGAAGCTGACCTCCGCCACGGTTATCATCTCGTCCTTCTCCCTGTTCTCCCTGGTCTTCCTCAGGTTTTCAGCGAGGTAGATGTGCATGAGCTGCGTGTAGCTCCCCGGCGCGCCGTACATGTTCAGCATGTGGGTCAATTTCCCGGCGCGGTAGCCTGTCTCCTCCTCCAGCTCGCGCCTCGCCGCGTGCTCGGGGTCCTCGCCAGCGTCTATGTGGCCCGCAGGTATCTCGTAAAGGTGCTTGTCGAGCGAGTGCCTCCACTGCCTCTCGATCAGGATATTGCCTCTTTTGGTTAGCGCCACAACACCGACTGCGTCGTGCGCCACCACCCTCGCGAACTCGCTTCCGGTGCCGGGGTTTATCCACTCCTCCACCGTGAAGACATGGCCCCTGTAAGCTACCTTCCTCTTCACCTTCAACGAACCACTACTTCTTGCCCTGGCTTATGCCCTGCTGGTAGATCTCGGCCACGAGCTTGCGCCTAGAGACGCTGTGCAGTATGACTATCCCGTCGCCGGTGAACTTGGCCAGGAACAGCCCCACGCCCCCGAACATCGCGGTCCTTATGTTGTCAACGAAGGTTATCTTGTAGGAAAGGGAGCCGCTGAAGCCCGCTATGTGCCCCGGGTCCACTTCCAGGTATCCCCTCTGCCCGACGTCGTACTCTATTATGTCCCCGACCACGTGTATGAAGACCTTTCCGGGACCGACGAACTTCTGGAGTATCAGCCCCGCCTGCCCGTAGAAAGCCGCTCCCAGCCCTACGGTCTGCAGCGTGAACTTGACCGACTCCTCGGCCGCGAGGAAGGCGTAGTCCTCCGATATGAATACCTCCCCCTCCGCGAGCTGCACCATCCTTATCTTCCCAGGGAAGATGCCCGCGAGCGAGACCGCGCCTATGCCGTCGGGGGACTTGAACTCGGTCAGCATGCCCGACGCCCCTGTTATCTTCCTCTCGAGCGCGTTTATCACGCCGCCGACCAGCCTTGGAGTCATGATTATGTTCTCCTCCTTGCTGACCAGCTTTCCCGAGTCCGCATATACCTTTTCCCCAGGCGCCAGGCTTATGTCAAGCACCTGCATCGATCCCCCGACAATCTTGTATTCCATGAAACCAACTAAGCGCCCTTGAGGAGCCCGTTCAGCTCCTCGCCATCAACGACCAGCCTGTGCTTTGACATTATCTCGCGCATTATCTCGCCCTTGCTCTTTCCTGCGAACTGCCTTACCAGCTTCCTAAGCTCGGGCTCCCTCATTCTCTCGAGGCTCTTCTCCTTTATTATCCTGTCCACCTCCCACCTCTCCTTCGGGAGAGACTTGAGTATCTCCTCTATGCCGAGCTTGGTTATCTGCCTCTTGGCATGCTTCCTGAATATGTACTCCAGCGCATCCTCTGTTATCGCCTCTACCGCAAGCCCGGCCCTGCTCAGCTCCCTGAACTTCTCCAGGAGCACCGAGGCAACCACCATTGGGTCGGCGTTGGACCTCTCCACTATCTCCTCGTATGCCTGGAGCTCCTTAGACCAGAGCATCTGCTCGGCAAGCTGCCTGTTGCCTATCTCCCTCATCAGCTTCTTCCTTATCCCGTCTATGTCGATCTTCCTGCTCCCTATCCTCTTCCTTACCTGCGCGGTCTCTATCGGCAGGGCGTCGGTCTCGGGGTACATCCTCGAGCCTCCGGGTATCGGCCTGAGGAACCTGGTGGTCCTGTTGCGCGAGTCGGCGCCCCTGGTCTCCGACGGCACTCCCTCCATCGCGAGGTTTATCCTGCTTATCGCAAGGGCCATCGCCTTCTCGCACCTCTCCTTCTTCTCGGCTATCAATATGAACGCGTCGCCCTCCCTGACGGCGAGCGCCTTGGTGACCCCCTCCAGCTCCCTTGCGGTTATCTTGTAGGAGTCCAGGTTCTCGTCGCTGTGTATTATGCCTTTCACCTCGGCCATCTTGGCGTAGTCGCTTATCTCGCTGCCCAGCCTCATCTTTGGGTTTATCTCCCTGCCGAGCAGGCCCTTGAAGCCCACCAGCCTCACTCCCATGACGCTTCCCCCCTGCCAGACCTGGTCCGATATCACCTTGGCCTCGGTGTGCTTGAATATCTCAGTCAGGTCAACCGGCTCCCCGACCGTAGCGCCCCTCTCCACGAGCTCCTTCCTTATCTCTATCAGCCTGACCTGCCTCTGGACCTCGTTGTCTATCATCTCGTCCATGCTGTCTATCTCCTGGAGGCCCTTTATCTCCACCCTCGCGCCTCCCCTGACCGAGACATTGACGTCCTGCCTTATCGACCCTATGCCGCGCTGGACCTTCCCGGAGACCCTCAGCATGAGCCCTATCTTCATGGCGACCTTCTTCGCCTCGTCCGGAGTGGCTATGACCGGGTCGGTGTCTATCTCTATCAGGGGTATCCCCAGCCTCTCGACGCTATAAACCACCTCGCTGGCCGAGCTCGCGATTATGCCGCTCGACTCCTCCTCGAGGAAGACCGAAGGTATCTCTATGGCCTTTCCATCGACCTCCAGCCTGCCGTCGTAGCCGCAGAGCATGGTCCTCTGGAAGGAGCTCGGGTCGCTCCCGTCGACGATCCCCTTCCTCATCGGCTCTATCTCGTCGGGTATCTTGGCGCCGAGCGAGAGCGAGATCATCATGGCTGTCTCGAGCGCCTCCTCGTTCAGGTCTCCGGGAGGCTCCTCGTCTATGTCTATCAGGCAGGTGCTCTTCCTGTAGAGATGGTAGGTGAACCTCCTCTCCTTCCTGCTCTCGAACTCTGTTGACTTGTCTACGGCTCCCAGCTCCCCTGCGACGGCCCGCTGCCGCCTCTCTATGCTCATTATCGCCTGGCTGTTCGGCTGGTCCGCGCTGCACCTGCAGAAGAGCTTCTCCCTTGTCGCCAGCCTCTGGTGGATCTCCAGCCCGCACTTGAACCCCAGTTTTGAATAATACTCCTTGTCGTGCATCTACTCACCGAACCAGTCTACCTCGCTCCTCCCGCCTATCTCACCGACCATGTTCCTGCCCAGCAGCCTGGCCGCCTCGTCCTTCTTGTAGTTACCCAGGAGCCATCCCAGCTTGACGTAAGCCACTTCAGGGATCATGTCCTCGCAGGATATGGCGCCGGCCTTCTTGACCAGCCTCTCGTTCCTGTACACCCTGTCGTTCACCCTGCCGTAGAGGCACTGCGAGGCCATCCCCACTATCATCCCCGACTCTACCGCGTTGGTTATCGCGGAGAGCCAATTGTATTCCCTGTGGGAGGTCGAGACCGGCGCGTGGCCCAGCCCCGTTCCCTCAATTATGACCCCTTTGTACTTCTTGCCCAGGTAGTAGTCCATTATCTCCGGGTCCGCATCGGGGTAGGTCTTGACAAGCGCGACCCTGGGCTCGAAGTTGGCGAGCGCCTTGGTCTTCCTGTCGTCGCTTCCCATCCTCCTGTAGTCGCTTATGTAATCTATCTTGCCCTCGTAGCCGACCTTTGCTATGAACCTGTTGTTTACCGGCCTGAACGCGTCCCTTCTCGAGGTGTGCATCTTCCTAGCGTGAGTGCCCCTTATGAAACCGCACCTCTCGTCCGACGACGAGGTGTGCATGCAGATGCCTACCTCCTCTATGTCGCTGTTTGCCGCAAGCTGCGTGGAGCAGATAAGGTTCATGAACGCGTCGCTGGACCCCCTGTCCCCGCTCCTCTGCGCGCCGGTGAGGACGACCGGCCCCTTTATGTCCTTGAGCATGAAGCTGAGCGCCGCGGAGGTGTAGTGCATGGTGTCGGTGCCGTGCGTTATGACAACGCCCCT
>DATJMH010000022.1:0-6070 GCA_035508815.1 Saccharimonadales bacterium (SeqCode) | reverse complement strand
GAACGGCTTTATAATCTTTGCAATGTTAGATTATAGAACGCAGCCCCTGTGGGAGCGGCCCTGATTGAACTGGTTTACCATGGAGATTCTGCTTAACATCACATCCCTCTTTTACGGGATAATCAAGGGCACCGCCTCTGTGATAAACGGCCTGATATACAGCTACGGCTACCTTGGCGTGTTCTTGCTAATGCTCCTTGAATCTGCGTCGCTGCCCATACCGAGCGAGATAATACTCCCTGCCGCAGGGCTGCTTGCAGCGAAGGGAGTCTTCAACGTGTACCTTGTGTTTGTGGTTGTGCTGGCCGCTGGAGTGATAGGTGTCACCATAGACTACTACATAGCCTATTACCTTGGCAAGGAGGCGCTTTACGGCCACATCCGCAGGCTGAGAGTCAAGAAGGAGCACCTCGAGGCGTTCGACGAGTGGTTCGCGAGGAACGGCGCCTTCACGGTCTTCATAGGAAGGCTGCTCCCGGAAGTGAGGGGCCTTGTAAGCCTTCCTGCGGGTTTCGCTGCGATGCCCAAGAAGAAGTTCTACGCCTACTCTGTCGCGGGGATGGGGATCTGGGACGTCGCGCTCCTGACCTTCGGCTACTATGCGCTCAATGCGCACAATATCTACATTGTAATGGTCGCGGTGGCCATCTTCGCGATCGTCATCTATGCGTTGTTCAGGGTAGGAACAAGACAAAGGAAGAGGTAGTTATTTCTTCTCCTCCTTCGGAGCTTCAGGCTCCCTTGTTATTATGTACTTCTGGACGGTCTTGATGACTATGGCTATTGCGCGGTGGATGTCTGCCTCGGTCTTGGAGCCCGTGCATATCACCTTCCCGTTCTTGAAAAGCAGCAAGGCTGTCTTTGGGTCGTGTATCTTGTAGATGGCGCCAGGGAACTGCTCCGGCTCGTAGTCGACGTCGGGGGAGGCCTTTGCAATTGCGTATAGGTCGAGTTCAACCCCCAGATCTGCGCTGGCAACTATGTTCTCGATCTTGAAATCCGGCCTCAGCATCATCCTTTTCCCCTTCTTACTCGCTTTGCCAGCCATTTATATCCAGTCAGTATATGCGGTGAAGGTATTTATATGTTTTTCTACCAAGGATTAAGCAATTCAACAAGAGTTATTGTGAATACCATGAGCTCGTCAAAGGGATTGTTTTCAAGGAGGACAAGGAAGCTCTCAAGGCACATCAAGCCTTCGGAGATGGGCATAAGCAAGATGCTCAACAGCTTCGAGAACGGAAGCAAGGTCATAATCATGCCGAGGAGCACGCACAACAGGAGCGTGCCCCATCCGAGGTACAAGGGAAGGACTGCCATAGTCCTAGAGAGGAGGGGCGACGCCTATGTCGTGGAGATGGAGTTGAGCAAGTCAACAAAGAGGAGGCTCGTCGTCCCGCAGATGCACCTGCAGAAGGCCTGAATGCCGGCTCCGGCCGTACCTGGTTTTATTCGGAGGTTTTGTAGAGCATCTCCATGAATCTCTTCTGCTCGCTGCTCCACTCTTTGTTGCTCTTCTTTTTCATGTAGCCTGCGCAAAGCGCCAGATAGCGAGGATGGCGGAAGCGGCCTACCTGAGCTGCTGGTGCATAGGCCTTGTGAGTATGTAGAACCTTGACTCGCCCTTCAGTTCCTGCAGCACTCTTTCAGTGAGAAGCTTGACTGGATCCTGCAGGAGCGCGACCCTTTGCGATATGTCTGCAAAGCTCTCGAAGGGCTTCTCCTCCCTTGCCTCCAGGATCGCCTGGAGGTGCTTCTTGCCCACTCCCGGAAGAAGCTCAAGCACATGCATCCTTATGTTGAGCGAGGATGCGTTGTTGAAGAAGTCCACGAACCTCTTCTCGTCGCCCTTTATTATCGACGCGACTGCGACAGGCAGCTGCGCCTTCGCTCCTTCTGTCAGGTTCTCGAACGCGAGCCTTGACTTTATGAGCGAGATCTTGTCCCTGACTCCTTTTCCTATGTAGAGCTTCTCCTCCACCTTTATGTCGTTTGACTTTGGGACCGCCTCCAGCAGGGTGAACTTGTTGTCCCCTATTAATTGGACTATTGGCTCTGATCTTACTGAGAATGACTTGCCTGTTGGAAGATAGTCTAGAACGTGGGCATATTCTTCCAGGTCTCCCCCCGTCCTCTGCTCCATTTCTTCCATTCTATTACCCCAACCTTAATGATTAACCCTTGATCCTGTTGCTCTCCACTATCGCAAAAGCCTTGTCCGCCACTTCCGGCTCAAGCGCCTTCTTCTCGTTCGCAAGAATCTGCTTCATCTGCGTGACGTCCATGGGCATCACGTTTATTATGGAGATTGCGATCTTCTCGCTTATCTCAAGCTCCATCAGCTGCTTCTTTATCTTCTCCACGTTCTCCGAGTCTGCCTTGGAGAACTTCTTGGCGTAGTCCAGGGCCAGGGTCTGCTCGTATCCGAATTCCCCCTCCTTCTCCCTCTTCGTCAGTATCTCCAGTGCCTCTGGCAGCGTTGCTATCTTTGTTGTCCTTTCGTTCTTTCCAGACATGAATATCATCTCCAGGTATATCTGGGGTGGATAGAATATAAAGCTTTTGTTCATCACGGCTTTCTTTGGGTGGAATACTTATTTTGGTAATGCCGTCTGGTCTCGCTCTTGGAGCTGAGCAGGCCTCCTGGCGCTTTCTGCACTCCCCCTTAACAGTGGCTCTTCATTAAGGCGCGACCGTCTTGCCCGTGCTAGCTCTATGTAGAGCCTGTACTCTGGCACTTGTGCTGCGGTGACTCCTGCCCTTCCGCTGCTTTCTGCCGGACGCCTTTCCTTCATAGTCATTTTATCACAGATGTTTCTGCGTTCCTGGGATATATAAACATGACAGCCTGTTCGTCAAATACTGAAGAGCCGGCAGTGTCTGCTTCGCCTGCAGCCGCCTTGCGGGCTAGCAAGATATAAATTAATGCGCAGTTCATCAGATACCGGTGCATAATTGGAGGCGCAGGAGGCATACCAGAAGATACTCGCCGAGATGAGGAAGCACATCTCAGGGGACAACGCGGTCATAGAGCTCATGTTCATAGCCATACTCTCGGAGGGCCACGCGATACTCGAGGGGGTGCCGGGAATAGCGAAGACCACAATAACGAAGGCGCTCGCGGACACTATACAGGCGGACTTCAGGAGAATACAGGGCACCCCGGACATAGGGCCCAGCGACATTGTCGGCTACACCTACATAGACGAGAAGAACGAGACCAGGGTGAGCAAGGGGCCCGTATTCACAAACATACTCCTCTTCGACGAGCTCAACAGGGCGCAGCCAAAGGTCATGAGCGCCCTGCTGGAGACGCTTGAGGAGAAGCAGGTCACCCTTGGTGGGCTGACCATGCAGCTGCCCAAGCCTTTCAACGCCTTCGCCACCCAGAACCCCCTGCGCATCGAGGGCACCGAGCCTCTTCCGAAGGTGCTGGCCGACAGGTTCATAATGAGGATCCCCGTTGACTACCCGACAAGGGAGGAGGAGGGCATGATGCTCCGCCTCAAGGAGGCCGAGGAGACTATCACGGTGAACAAGATAATAGGCACCGAAGACATACTGAGGATGCAGCAGGAAGCCAAGAAGGTAACCCTGGGAGACGAGGTAAAGGACTACATCACCGGCCTGGTCGACGCGACAAGGAAGGACATACACATAGTCATGGGCGCCAGTCCCAGGGCGGACATAGCCTTCATGAGGTGCGGGAAGGCCAAGGCGATGATAGAGGGCAGGAGCGAAGTAAATAGGGGGGACATAACCTTCCTCGCAAGGCCGGTCCTGAGCCACAGGCTCTCAGTCAGGTCTACGGGAGGCATAGGAGTCAATGGGATAATAGACGGGATAGTCGCGACCTATACCTGATTCTACCACGCGGGTCCTGATGCCCCGGGACTTTTGAATCCTTGCCGGGGGCACAGTAAGGTTTAAATATCTGAGTCTTGTAGATGAATATGGGAATTTGCATGAATGCATGGTCATACCTGAAGTACATGGACAAGATAAGGACGGCTATTTTCGTGGCCGTGTTCGGTGGGATAATAGGAAGCCTGTTGCTTCCAGTAGTCGCTGCGCAGTCGTCCAGCCTCTCCAGCACGCTTTGCGGAATCTTGAACGGCATAAGCCTGATAATAGGAGTCCTTGCGATATTCATGTTCGTGCTCGGCGGAGTCCTCTACGCATTCGCACACTTCCTTCCTGCTGCAGGAAACCTCAAGGGTTCGATGCAGGGATGGGGAATGGGAGTGCTCATGGGCGGCATAATAATGATCATACTGTACGTCCTTGCGCCTTACATAGTAGGAGCAATACTTAAGTTCAACGTCGCCGGCAGCGGAACCGTGGTCCTGAACAGCGCCGGATCGGTGAACTGCGTCAGCCAGTACCCGACGCCAACAAGCAACCCGCCAGTGCCGACTTAGTTGCTGCTCTGAGGGTTTGGTAGTCAGTTATGGGATTTCGGGCCGCGGTTGCGGCCATTTGCTTTTATTTCCCTTCTCTTCTTTTTGCCTTTCATCGGAATAAATACATTTTTATTACTTGGCGTATAAGTCATTAGCGTGAACCCATGGCCAGCGTCATCCACGATACGTACGAGACATATTCATCGAACCTCAACCTCGTCCTGCTCTTCTCCATACCGTTCATAATAGCATTCGTCATACCCCTCCTCGCGCCGCTGCCTACCTACATCAGCCTGGGGGGAATCTTCCTGAGGAGCGCGAGCATATTCACCAACCTGGGCTTCTTCGGGCTGGCTGTCATAATAGTGGCGTTCTTCTTCTCCCTTCTCTTCATCAGCTTCGCCTTCGTCGCGATAAGCCTGATAGTCAAGGCCAGGAGGACGAGGATGAAGATAGGCAGGAGGGCCATACAGGGCATAGAGAGGTACATAGGGAAGGTCTTCCTTGTCTTCATAATCTATGCGGTGATGCTTTCACTGGCCAACCTGGTCGGGTACTACCTCGGGATTGAGGCGCTCCTCACCGGGATAGTGGGATTCTTCGGCTTCATCCCGTTCTTCTACGCTCCGAGCGCCATAGTGGTTGATGAGCAGAGGCTCGGCAGGGCCATGAAGAACAGCGTCAGGCTGGTAGTCAAGGACCCGAAATACTTCGTGGCCTGGTTCGTCCTCATAGGCATAGTTCTCTCCCTCATCTCGGTGGTCTTCATAGCCCTTACGGGGACATTCTGGTCAAGGTACATAATACTGGTGCTGAGCTCGCTCTTCGTGCTCCCTTACTTCGTCATCTTCCAGGCCGAGGCCTACATGAAGAGGTTCCCGATCCTTAGGCACTAGCATACCATTTATATGAATTAACCAACATGTTATTGTCACGGCGGGGTAGCTCAGCCTGGTTAGAGCGCTAGACTCATATGCTAAGCTTTATGAGTGATGAGCATTATTGCGATGATCTGCTAAGAAATCTAGAGGTCGCGGGTTCAAATCCCGCCTCCGCCAAAACAGCTGTAGTCAGAGTCGTCTTGTGCGCGGGCTCAGTCGCGGTGCCGGCGTTTGTGCGGCCTGGGAGGCGCATCGAACAGCGAGACCCTGACAGCCCTCCTTTGCACAAACACGTAGTAGGTTATGAGAACCAGCAGTATCGGCACGGTGCCTACCTCAATAGTAAGTGTCGGACCTAGAAGGGTGTATCCTATCCCGGCGAAAAGGGGGCCTATGGCCCATCCTATGTCCTCAAAGAAGTTCAGGAGGCCGGATATCAGGCCGTCCTTGTTGTGCTGCCTGTCAAGCTTGTGCAGCCATGCCCAAAGCGGGAGCGAGGCTGTTTCGTCTCCGGTGGTTGCCAGGAAGGCGAACACCAGGAAGAGGATGCCGAAACTTGTCCCGATCAGGAATCCGCCCAGACTGAATATGAGAAGCCCTACGAATATCATGATTTTCTTGTCTGTGTTCTCGACTATGTTGATAAGGAACGCGCCGATTGCAACTATGGCGAAGTCGAACATCGCCAGTCCGACGCCCAGAAGTTCGCCGTTGTAGACTGCCTGGGCTATTATCAGCGGGATGACGAACCATACGACGCCGTAGAATATTCCCCCGGCGGTGTTG
>DATJMH010000021.1:0-11167 GCA_035508815.1 Saccharimonadales bacterium (SeqCode) | reverse complement strand
CATGCACGGTCTCGGCCTCGTCCTCTGAACTGAATCTGGCGTTGTTGTACCTTCCAAAGCCCCTCTCCACAAGCAGGTTGCTTATCTCCGGAGCGATGCCTATGCGCCCGGATATTATCTCTGCGGTCTGCCTGGCCCTGAGTATCGGGCTAGTGTAAAACCTGTCTATCCTTGGCAGCAGCCCAAGCTGTCCTGCGGCCCTTCCCGCAGCGGCCCTCCCATTGTCCGTCAATGGGTACCTGTCGCGGTCTGTGCTGAGCGTCAGGGAGACGTTGCTCTCGCTCTCCCCATGCCTAACGAATATGCAGATCTTGGAGGAATCAGACGGCATTGAAGCACATTACTTCTTTGGCTGCCTTCCCCTGGGCTTAGGCAGCTTCAGGTTCGGGTAGATCTTCGAGAGCATCTCCTGGTTGACGTCGAAGTCGAACCCGAGGGCCTGTACGACCTTCCTGAAGAGGTAGGTCTTCGCGACCTCGCCGAGCTCGGGCTTCGAGGCGCACGATT
Source organism: Saccharimonadales bacterium (SeqCode) (assembly GCA_035508815.1). Lineage (GTDB taxonomy): Archaea > Micrarchaeota > Micrarchaeia > Micrarchaeales > CABMGC01 > JAJZIZ01. Next base: position 10,660 of record DATJMH010000021.1, on the reverse strand, counting down.
TCTCGACGGCGGCCTTCGCCTCCGCGGAGCTCAATGACTGGACGGCATTCCCAAGGTCCTTGAAGTTCTTCTTCATGCCTGCAGTCGCTGCGGTTGCGTAATCATCAAGCGTCTTTGTGTCTATGCCAAGGAGCTCGAACGCCTTCCTGTCTATCGTCTGGCGTATGGAGGCCATGCTGAAGACCACCTCCTCCGGCTTGGTGTCGTCCCTTATGGTGGTCCTCTTTATGACCACCCACTCCTTCCACTTTGCAGAGAATTCGATAGAGTCGGTGCCCTCCATAGATCCACCTACTTGGTAGCTCCAAGGACGTAGTAACCGGAGGCCTTCTCCCTTGCGACCCTCTTTATGGCGCCCTTCTGCATAAGCATTACGAGCGCATTTGTGACAAGGCTCTTGGGCCTGTTGCTCTTCTTCGCTATGTCGTCCGCGGTCTTCTTCTTCTCCTCAGTCACCGCTCCTATCTCCTTCATCGCATTCAGGACCTCGCTCTCTATCGGCGTCAAATCTACCATCCAACCACATCGTTAAACATAAGACTAGGGCTACTTCTTGACCCTCGCTTCCTTCCTCTTCACTCGCATGTATATGCTTCCGCACTTCCTGCACTTCTTGACCCCGGCGCGGTTCCTAGCCTTGCACCTCCTGCAGACCCAGACGCTCACCAGCAGTTCGTCAGCCAGACCGAATTTTCCCATTGTATTCACTCATGCCAAGTGTATTCGGATATATTATCACAGAAAGCTATATATAACATTAGAATCCCCCGTCCCTCGTCACCATGCATATCTTTTTAGCTTTTCACTGATTACTACACTTGGTCACATGAGGTCTTCCAGTATACTCTGCGCCGCGCTTGCGCTCTTCCTGATGATCCCGTTCGCGACAGCGTTCCTGGTCACCAGTTCCTATCCATACACCGGCAGCGGCTATCCGTACGAGAACTTCACCCCCGCGTCGCAGTTCGTCGCCACATCGGCCGCAGCTGCCAATTCCACAGTCCAGCTGACAATCTACCCAAGGCCAGCCACCGCCGGAGGCGTCTCCCCGGCCAGCGGGAGCTACTCCAAGGGCTCCAAGGTCCAGGTCTCCGAGGTGACCGCGCCGAGCTACGCATTCGTCAATTGGACCTGCTCCGGCGCGGGCTGCTACTCCGGCACTGCCGCCTACTACACCCTGACAATGAACAACAGCGTCACCGAGGTTGCAAACTTCAGGAGCACAAAGACAGTGCTTTACCAATTGATAGCCTCGTCGAGCCCAAACATAGGCGGCAATGTCTTCCCAACGCTGGGCACCTTCATCCCGGGCACCAACGTCACCCTCCTGGTCACCCCCTACCTGAACTACGAGTTCACGAACTGGAGCTGCACCGGCACAGGCTGCTACTCGGGCGCAACCCGGAACCCGACGATAAAGATGGAGGGCAACATAACCGAGACCGCCAACTTCGTCAAGGTCAAGCGGACATACTACCTCTCGATCACCGCCAACCCTTCATCCGGGGGCAGCGCCTCGGGCGCGGGCAACTACCTTCCGGGAGACAACGCAATGATATCAGCCGTCCCGGCCCTCGGATACAACTTCACCGGATGGAGCTGCAGCGGCATAGACTGCTACTCCGGGACAAAGCCCACGCAGACAATCCCGATAAGCGGGAACGTCTTCGAGACCGCCAACTTCCAGAAGCTTAGGGCCATCTACAGGCTCACCACGATAGCCAACAACGAGACAGGGGGCGACGTCCTCGACGGAGGCAACTACACCGCAGGGAGCATAGTGCCGCTCTCTGCGGCGGCCGCATTCGGCTACACCTTCGTCAATTGGAGCTGCACCGGCATAGGCTGCTACTCGGGAACAAGGCCGTACGCCGACATAGTGATGAACGGCAACGTCACCGAGATAGGCAACTTCAGGAAGAAAGGCTGATGTAACGGCAAGGGCGCGGAAGACAAGCATAATACTGACTTGGCTCGCGATAGCCATAATAATTGCCGGGCTATTCATCCTGTATCTGAGGGCGCCGCCGCGCAGGAACGCAAGCATCGCCTCCGAGCAGGTGGGCCAGCTCCTCCTCTCCTACAAGAACGGCTCCACCGGGACGGTGAATGCCTATCTTGCAGTCAATTCGGAGGAGGCGGAGGAGGGCCTGATGTACGTGCCATCCATGGGCAGCTGCAACGGTGCCGGAAGCTGCTACGGCATGCTCTTCATCTTCCAGAACTACTCAAACCGGTGCTTCTGGATGAAGAACACCGCAATGCCGCTCAGGCAGTTCTGGATTACAAATGGGACTATATCTGCAGAGTATAATGCAACTCCATATTCTACTAATGTAATCTGCCATTATGGTGATGAAGTACTGGAAACATATACAAACTCAATCCTGACCACAGGCAATCAGGTATACCTCCAAAACTCTCCAAACAAATGAGTATGAATAATGCCTACCTTATCTTCTGGAAGAAAACCAGCTTGTAACCGTCCGGATCGCGTATGATAAATTCTCTATTGCCCCAAGTCAAGTTCTATGGTCAGACCATACGGAAGTCTTATAAATAAGAAAGTAAGAATATATGTTGTGATTGAATAGCTGACGAAGTAACCGTCATGAGCGTCAGGGGCCAGGTTGTAATACCTAAGGGCGTCAGAAGGAAGCTAAGGCTCAAGCCTAAAGACAGGCTTGTCGTTTATGGTGAAGAAGACACCATAATAATGAAACGGATTGAGTTGCCTGAGCTTAAGGAAACCTTTGAAAGGATAAAACAGATTGGCAAGGAGCGAGATAGAAGAAAAGGCAGATTGACTCAGAAAGAGATAGACGAAGAGGTTATTACTGTAAGACACGGGCATTGAGGTGATCCGAATGATGCGTCTCCTTCTTGACACCAACGTGCTAGTTTCGGGGTTGCTTTATCCTGGCAAGCCCAGACTGCTTATCAGTCTAGCTGTCAGCGGAAAGGTAGAGATTGTATCTTCGATGGGAGATGATTGACGAGCTAAGAGAAGTCCTATCTAGGGAGAAATTTGGCCTCACAAAGGAAGAACAGTCAAAAGACGTAGATTTTGTAATCAGGCTTAGCCATATAATTGTACTAAAAAGTAAGTTCAAGATTGTAAAAGATGATCCAGATGACGACAAAGTGATAAATACTGCATACGACGGAGACGCGGCCTACATTGTCTCTGGAGATAGACATCCATTCGGATTAAGGGAATTCGGCAGGATAAAGATACTGAAAGCAAGCGAGATGCTTGAGCTTATAAATAGGGTATGACTGAACAATTAACTTTTCCCAGACTTTCTTAGAAAGAGCAATCGCAAACATCGTCCCTTGAAAGGCTAAAAACCTAACAAAAAGCCAAGGTTCTTACGCTGTCCAGGAAGCCCAGCATGGAATATATACCTTTACGAACACTATATCTGCATAGGACCCTAAGATTCCTTGAATACCTGGTATCTTTTATGGCAGTTGGCAGTGGGAGCATAGAACTTACCGTCGCAGACGCCCTTGTGACGGACTCGGGCCGGAGCATAGCCAGGATAGACTCAAAGTCAAGGAGGCTGCTGAATGTCGTGTCTGGGGACGTCATAGAGATAAAGGGCAAGATCAAGACCTCCGCGGCGACAGTCTGGCAGGCCCATCCCAGCGACGAGGGACTCGGATTCATAAGGATAGACGGCTACCTCAGGCAGAACCTCGGGGTGGGAATAGGGGACAAGATCTTCGTCTCGAAGACAGAGGCCAAGGAGGCCGAGAAGGTGGTGCTTGCGCCGCCTCCGAGCCAGCGCCCACCGCTCTCTCCCGACTTCGCCGAATACGCGAAGAGGAGGCTGGAGAACAGGCCGCTGACAAAGGGCGACTCGATACCAATACCCATGTTCGGCCTTGTGTTCAACTTCCTCGTAGTCCAGGTGATACCGCACGGCATAGTCAAGATAAGCAGCAAGACGAACCTGATAGTCAAGGAGGAGCCGGTATCCGAGTCGATAGTGAAGATAGGTGACGTACACTACGAGGACATAGGCGGCCTCGACGACGCGAAGACCAAGATACGAGAGATGGTGGAGCTTCCAATACGCTACCCGGAGCTTTTCGAGAGGCTCGGGATAGACCCTCCCAAGGGCGTGCTCCTATACGGCTCTCCCGGGACAGGGAAGACGCTGCTCGCCAAGGCTGTGGCGAGCGAGAGCGACGCCAACTTCATCTCAATATCAGGGCCGGAGCTGGTCAGCAAGTTCGTGGGGGAGAGCGAGGAGAAGCTCCGAGAGATATTCAAGCAGGCAAACGAGAAGGCGCCCACCATCATATTCATGGACGAGATCGACGCGATAGCGCCGAAGAGGGAGGAGGCCACCAACGAGGTCGAGAGGAGAATGGTCTCGCAGCTGCTGACCCTGATGGACGGGATGCCACCCAGGGGGCAGGTCATAATCCTGGGCGCAACGAACAGGCCCGATGCGATAGACCCGGCGCTGAGGAGGCCGGGAAGGTTCGACAGGGAGATCGAGATAGGCGTGCCGAACCGCGAGGCGAGGAAGCAGATACTCCAGATACACACGAGGAACATGCCGCTTGCGAAGGACGTCAGCATAGACGACCTCGCCAACGTGACGCACGGATACACTGGAGCGGACCTCAATGCGCTGATACGCGAGGCCGCGATGGCGACCCTGAGGAGGAACTTCCCCAACCTGAACCTTGACACCGAGAAGATCTCATCTGACACGCTCGCGAACCTGACTGTCAGCAAGGAGGACTTCGACGAGGCGGTGAGGAACATCAGCCCTAGCGCGCTGCGCGAGGTCTTCGTGGAGAGGCCCAACGTGCACTGGAAGGACATAGGCGCCCTCGAGAAGGTAAAGCAGGAGCTCAAGGAGGCCGTCGAGATGCCGCTCAAGGACCCGAAGCTCTTCGAGAAGATGAAGATAAGGCCGATAAAGGGGATACTGATGGTAGGACCTCCCGGAACAGGGAAGACGCTCCTCGCGAAGGCGGTAGCGACCGAGCGCGAGGCCAACTTCATCTCACTGAAGGGCCCCGAGATACTCAACAAGTTCGTCGGCGAGTCGGAGAAGACGGTGCGCGAGATATTCAGGAAGGCCAGGCTGGCGTCACCGTGCATAATATTCATAGACGAGATAGACTCGATAACAAACACGAGGAGCGGTGAGTTCGGAGATTCAGGCGTATCGCAGCGCATAGTGCATACCCTGCTGCTCGAGCTCGACGGCCTGCAGGAGCTGAAGAACGTCATAGTCCTCGCAGCCACCAACAAGCCGGAAGACATAGACCCGGCGCTTCTCAGGCCGGGAAGGTTCGACCGGATAATAGACATACCGATGCCGGACTTCGCCGCAAGGGAGGCCATCTTCAAGATACACACCGTGGCGAAGGCAATGCCGCTTGACAAGGACTTCGACATACAGGAGCTGGCAAACCTGACGGACAGCTACACCGGCGCGGAGATAGAGAACATCTGCCGGGAGGCCGGAATGAACGCGATAAGGAACAAGAAGGACATAGTGACCATGGAGGACTTCCGGAAGGCCATCAGGGAGATAAGGCCCGCGATACCGAAGGAGGTCGCCGAGAGGATAAAGAGGTTCAAGGACGAGCCGGACGCGATGTACAGATGATGATCAAGTGATTTTATGAAGATAGTATTCTCTGACAGGAAGACCGGGAAGACGGGACAGCTAGACATAGCCAAGGACAGCGAGTCAGCCTTTGTCGGCAAGAAGATAGGCGAGGTCGTCGAAGGCACCGCGGCGGGCCTCCCAGGCTACAAGCTCAAGGTAACAGGCCTCAGCGACACCACCGGCTCCCCGTCAAGGCGCGAGATAGAGGGCACAAGGAAGGCAAGGCCGCTGCTCTCGCACGGAATAGGCATGAAGGTCAGGACAAAGGGCTTCAGGGCCAGGAGGCTCGTCAGGGGCAACACCATCAGCACCGAGACCGCTCAGATAAACACTGTAATCGAGGAATACGGCGCGATGGCCGCGGAGGAGCTCTTCAAGCCGAAGGAGAAGAAGGAGTAATCTTCCCCCAAATGGCGGCTACTCTCAAGGCATTTCCCTTCCTCCTACGCATTTTATCTGCATCTCAAAAGCATCTCAGCATTGTAGTGCAGGGAAGGTTCAAGTAGAAAAGTATATATATCTGACTAATTAAGTTAATCAATAAAGAAGGGTAGTCGATGTCCGAGGAGTCCTACGTCCTAATACGAGGAATGGGGGATGGCCAATCGATAAGACTCGATTTCAAAAGGACCATGCAGAAAGGTAGGATAATGGACTTTTCAATTAATTTATGTCTGATTGAGGAAGAGAGGAATACTGAGATATACCGAATTGACACGGAGCACGGCTATATACACGAACACAAGTTCTGGAAATCAAAGGAGCCTACAAAGATAAACCAGGGATATAATGAATGCTTCATACAGAAAGAGAAAGAAATAATGGAAAATTATAAGAGATGGACCATGCTATTTAAGAAAAAGAGGATGGAATGGACAAGATAGACAAGATGTTCATCAGAATGATGGACTACGCACTGGAAAACCAGGAAAACACGCCAAAGAGGGTCTTGGTAATAGATGCAGTTAGCCTGGCACGCGCTCTTACACCCGCAAGGGCGAAGCTGCTGCAGGCAATAGCAACCTATAAACCAGAGACAGTAGGTGCGCTTGTAGCGCTAGTCAAGAGACCTGAGGAAGCAGTATCAAGGGACATGAAGATACTTGCGAACTATGGCATGATCTCCTTCAAGTACGAGGGCAGGCAAAAAATGCCGATGGTCGAAAGGGAAATAATCACAATGCCACTAACAGCCTAAGCGACTTACCATACTTGTTTGATCCTGTAAGGCGAGATCGCCCCTAAACGGCTGTATCATCATCAGAGCAGCACAAGGTATATAGACTTAAAAAGCAAATCTCACAACGTAGATCTAATGAAGCAGAGCAATTACCCGGAAGCCATAGTGGGCGGATACATAAGGAACAGGAAGGGCCAGATCCTCTTTGTCAGCTCCTACAAGTGGAAGGGGATGTGGTCCATACCCGGAGGGCACGTCGAGCTCGGGGAAAGGATAGTCGACGCGCTCAGGCGCGAGATAAAGGAGGAGGTGGGAATCGAGGTCACCGTCACAAGGCTCCTCAACGTCCAGTCTGCCATCTACCCGAAGCACTTCGTCAGGAAGGTGCACTTCATCTTCTTCAATTATCTCTGCGAGGCGAAAGCCGACAAGGTGAAGATAGACAAGGACGAGGTCCAGAGCTACAAGTGGGTCACTCCGGAGGAGACAAGAAGGATGAAGATGAATGTATACACAAGAAACACAATGAAGCTTCTTCTAATGAAGGGCACATACGAGCACTCAATACCGACTGAGATGGAGAAGAGGCTCCTCAACGAATGATGATCATGCAGAAGCAAAGCGAACTCAACATGGGAACCCTGGGCCACGTGGACCACGGCAAGACCACGCTAGCGTACGCCATCTCGCACGTCTGGACAGATATCCACAGCGAGTCCATCAAGAGAAGCATGACAATAAAGCTCGGATACTCGGACGCTGTCATAAGGAAGTGCGAGGCCGGCGGCAAGGCCACGTACACGATAGAGGACAAGTGCAAGGACGGAAGCGAGTCGGCGCCCGTCCGCAGGATATCCCTGCTGGACGCCCCGGGCCACGAGACCCTGATGGCGACCGCGATAGCAGGCTCGAGCATAATAGACAGCGCGCTTTTCGTCATCTCATCTACTGAGCAGGTGCCCATGCCGCAGACAAGGGAGCACCTGATGATAATCAATGCTCTTGGCATAAGCCGGGTGATAATAGTCCAGACAAAGATAGACATAGTCGGGAAGGAGATGGCCAAGAAGAACTACGAGCAGATAAAGGCTTTCATAAAGGGCAGCACCATAGAGAAGGCGCCAATAATACCCGTAATGGCGAACAAGGGCATAAACATAGACTCGCTCCTTGAGGAGATAGCGACAATGAAGCTTCCGGAGCGCGACACCAAGTCAGATCCCATAATGTACGTTGCAAGGTCTTTCGACGTCAACAGGCCAGGCACCCCGATCAAGGACCTTGTCGGAGGCGTAATAGGAGGGTCGATAATAAGGGGAGAGTTCAAGATAGGCGACGAGATAGAGATAAGGCCGGGAATGAACGTCTCGAAGGACAAGGGCAAGAAGGAGACCTACGAGCCCATACTTACAAGGATAACAAGCCTGGGCGCCGCGAACGAGCAGCTCGAGACGGCGATAGCAGGAGGCCTAATAGCGGTAGGCACCGACGCCGATCCCGCGCTGGCGAAGGCCGACGGACTGGTGGGCCAGGTCGCTGGCAAGGCCGGCAGGCTTCCTCCCACGGTGAACGAGATAACAATGGAGTACCACTCCCTGGAGAGGTCGGACCTCCCGAAGCAGTCGTTCAGGCAGGCTGAGCCTCTCATACTCGGAGTGGGAACCGGCACCGCTGTAGGCTACATAAAGGCCACTAAGAAGAACAAGCTCGAGGTCACGCTGAATCACGCGGCATGCATAGACAAGAAGGCCAAGATCTCTGTCATGAGGAACTTCAGCCAGAGATGGAGGCTTGCCGGATACGGCACCCTAGTATAGCTCGGCTATCCTCCTGCTGATGTGCTCCGCAAGCCTCTTCCTGTTGCCTTCAACCGTAAGCCTGCCGAACCTCCTGGAGTCTACTGGAAAGCCCGCGGCGTGCGGATGCCCTCCGCCTCCGAAGCTCGCGGCAAGGAGCGTGCAGTCCGCCTTCCTGCTCCTCACGCTCGCCTTCGACCTCACCATGTCTATGCAGATGCAGATGTCCGCGCCTGTCCTCTCCATTATGGCGGCGCAGCCCCGCGTCGATTGGACGCTCTCGGAGAAGCCCAGGCAGGCGTCTTCCCCGACCTTCACCAGCCCCTTGAGCATCTTCCCTATCCTCGCATCGTTCAGCCTCTGGAAGGCCCTCGCATCCTCGGCTATCCTCCCGTCGCTGTACCTGCCTCCTGCTATGACATCCACCATGTGCCTGAGCGCGCCGTTCCTCCTGGCGAAGGAGCCCAGGTTGTTGTACGAGGTTATGCTCATCGCGTATATCCCTATCATCCTTCCGGTCCCGCTGTCCCGCGGCCTCCTGTTGAAGTCCGAGTAATGGACAAGCCTCACGAAGGATGCGGCGAAGCGGCCCGGCACCCTGAGGTTCTTCTGCGTTATCTCGGTGGCGCAGTAGAGCGGGTTCTCCCCGACTATCGCAAGGTCGCAGAGCCCTGCTATCCTCCTCACCTCCGCCTCTCCCCAGACATGGTGGTCGAACCAGACGACCTTCCACCCGCGCGCCTTGACCGCCTTGAGCATCGACTCGTACTCCCTCACAAGGACCCTGTTCATGCCCAGGTCAGTGAGGAAGAGCATGACGTCCTTCTCCCTGGAGGCGATCTTCCTTATTGAATCATGGACGTACCTGAGGGAGGCAAGCGAGTAGTCTGTGAAGAAGGCATTGGACGAGTCCATCCCGTACCGCATCTTTATGAGAGCTGCGCTTCCGACGCCGTCTATGTCGCTTGCATGCGTAATCGAGACAATCCTCATAGGCTATAACTGCTACTCCTACAAATAAAAACCCAGCCATTGCCGTTTCCGGAAGTGCCGCTGCATGGCAAAAACGCTTATATATCTGAACCAAGACTAGGATTCTGGGGCACATGGACGGTTCTCCAGTTCGCATCAGGACTCTTGGCAAGGACCACGGGATGAAGGCGCTCCTCTGGGCGCTCCATAGGGAAAGCACAGTGAAGCCAGTCAATCTTCCCACCCAGACTGCGATGGCCTGGATGTTCGACTCATTTACGCGCGCGAAGTCGACCTTTGCCAGCCTTTCTAGCTATCCCAGAGAGGCGCAGCCCCGCTATGACGGGAAGAAGACAGTCATCCATTATCAATTCTCTTCTGTCAGATTCAGCTTCCCTTTCGCATATTCTGGAAATACCTTCGACATGTTCCTGATCAACCAGCGAGACTCGGAAAGACATTCTGGCCTATATTCAAGGATCTGCAGCACCACGCTCGGATTCAGATACCTCGGCCCCATCTCCATCACCACTCCGCTGATGGGCACATACGGCGCAGTCGTGTTCCCCGAAGGCTCAGTCTCGCCCCTGGACACGAAACCCGACATGATAATCTACACATCGGATGACCGTCCGGGAGCTCCCGCAAGAATGGCTCCCACTGAGAATATCCACCGCCTGGACCCAGAAGTCAGGGAACCCATGACTCTGGTAGTGAATTGGGCGACCATGGAGGTAAATCAGATAGCGGCGTATCTCCGCAGGCAGGAAAGCCTGCACTGAATGCCTCCCTGCGCCTTCATCAGACGCAATGTTATAGGTGCTTAGCGAGAAAAACCACGACCTTAAGTCGTGGGATGAAAGCGATATGTGTATAAATCCAAAGGCGTATATAAATATGGTCATTGTGAAAACAGCGTATAAGTTTCGTGCATATCCTTCAGTAAGACAAAAAGAGACACTAAACAGACAGATGTATCTGTCAAAGGAAGTATATAATCTCCTTCTTAGTCAATCAAAAGACTATTACAAGGAAACAAAAAAGACATTAACAGAATATAGAATGAA